>CALGZO010000191.1 GCA_937934465.1 uncultured Fimbriimonadales bacterium
GTGCGGGTTGTTCACGGGTGGACGGTACGGCAGGCAGCCTGAGCCGACGACAGCGACGCTCCAAACGCACTGGCAGTTGGTGCGCGAGGGCAAATACTACACCAGCCCCACGACGCTGGCGAGTTTGGAGCCTGAGGCTCACAGCAAGATTATTGAGTGGCATGATTTGCTGTTGCGCCACCATCATGGGGGTCTTCCCTGCACGATTCACGACCACACGATACGGCATCGTCAGAACCGCGTGTGGAGTAGTTTCACGCGCCATGCGGACGACGGGTACGCCTACGCTGCGCCGAACGATGTGCCGAAGGGTTTGCCTGCGGTTGTGGCGCGTCGTGAGCAGTATGTGGGTTCACCGCCAGCGGGCGCGCGGGAGCGGATTGTGGGCGGCGAGGTTTACTACGAGTTGGGATTGCCGATGTCGGGCGCGGGCGTCGTGGTATCGGATGTGGATATGCGCAGCATTCACGGGGTGCGGATGGCGTGGGAGTCGGCGGTTGCCGAGATGCGCGCGCTGGGTTTCCCCGATGCACACGGCGGCGAGCAGTACCGACTGGTGATCTCGCCGAACCTCCTCACAGGCGGGCCTGCGGTGTGGCGCGTGCTGAAAGAGATTGGGTATGAGTTGGCGCGGGCGTATCTTGGTGTGAGCAACGCTACGCTTGCGCCTGCGGAGTTTGATGTGAACCCTGCGGTGCGTATCTTTGAGGGGTTGCATACGGTTAACGATTTGGGTTGGGATCCTGGCGCAACGACGGGCGGTACTTTTGGGTTGTATCATCCCACCCAATCGGCGAACGCGACGAGCGTTTGGGGGTTAGACTTGTCCACCGATGTTGCAGGCGTTTGGGCGACGGATGTTGTGCAGGCAGGCAAGCGTGCGTATCGTCGGTATGTGGGGCTGGCGACGGAGCGTTGGTTGCGTGGGGTTTGCACGCTGGAGAGTTTGAACGGGGCGCATCCGCCGAGCATGCTGAGTTGGGCAGACCCTGTGGATCCTCTGCGTCCGATAGACTGGAACGACCCTGCGTTGCGCATCAACTTTCTGTTGGAGGTTGCGTGGAACTTGGAGCGTGTGGCGCGTGTATTGGACGGTTATGTTCGTTTCGGTACGGTTCGTGAGTATGTTCGGTTGCGTGAGGTTGTGTTTGGTTGGTGACACGCCTCGCCCATCCGCGAGAACATTCAAACGCTACCCGACACTCGACAAATGCGCGGGAACACAGTACCACAAGTTGCCGTGCTCGTGCAGGTTCTCGGCGGTGATGGCTACGCCGTTCACCGCCGTAATCGCGTATCCGTAGTGGCTCAACAAATCGTGAATTTGTCTCCAGGTTATCGCTCTTTCTTCGGCGGATGCTCCGTGCAGCTCTAAAAACATGGCGGGTCGCGCGTGTTCTATGAGGCGTTGTGCGCCTTGTAGTACTTGATACTCAAATCCTTCCACATCGATCTTGACGAAGTTCGGTAGAGGCAGCTGCTCGCGTTCGACAAGCACATCCAAGGGGACAACTTCCACAGAAAAGGTTTGCATGCGATACTCCTTCTGGTAGCCCTGTGCCATATCTCTGCGTAGCGTGGCGATTCCCGACGCTTCAGGCGCGTAGCATATTTCTGCACGCCCTTCGGAGTTGCCCAAAGCGAGCTCATAAACGCGCGCATTTTGGAGACGATTGATGCGCAAGTTCTCCTTGAGTCGTTTCGCAGTGGGCGGCGTAGGTTCGAACGCCACGACCAATCCTTGTGCGCCTGCCCAGCGTGCGAAAAAGAGCGTGGTAATGCCGATATTTGCGCCGATGTCGTAAATGACCTTGCCTGCAAGCGTCGGCGCAATCGCTTCGAGCAAGGCGGACTCTTTCGGCGTCGGTTTCGGCAGGAACTGGAAGCCGCCCTTGAGACGCATCCCCTTTGCCAGCCCACTGCGCGCAGTGTAGACCCATCGGTCAGAAAGAGGCTTGAGGGCAGACTTCAAAACTGCCCTGAGCCAGCGTTTCACCTGCTTCATAGAAATAGGGTACGACTCGTGACGCAATTATCCTGCTTATCTCACTCACGAACTATTAGCGTAGCGTGTCCCACACGATTAGTCGCTATGGGCGTATAGTCATAGCGTGTGCGCGTCTCTTCCGTCCGCCCAGCAGCCATTTGAAGACCTTCAGCGCGCCCTGTTCCCACGCCACGCGGTGCGTTACGCCCACGCCGACCTCCAGTCCTGACGCATGCTCTAAGTACCATTCATACGAGCGAATCAATGCCTCTGCGTTGCTGTAGCGCGCGCTCCACCCCAACTTCTCCTTCGCTTTAGCGACCGACACGAACGAGTCTTTATCGGCGGTTTCGTAGACCCACTTGTAGAGCGGCGATAGTTTCAACGCCTCCAGCACGCGCAGCACCAGCTTCACCAGCCCTGCAGGCGTACCCATCGGGCGTGCGCCCGACTCCGCGAAGTCGCACAACGCTTGAATGTCCTCACGCACGGTCTGGAACCGCTCCGCGCCGATGTTGAAGGTATTGTTTGCCTTGTCCGCCTCCACCGTGCAGACGCGCCAGTACGCCTCCGCCAGATCGGTGACTTCCAGGAGTTGGTAGCGGTTGCGCCCGTTGCCAATCATCGGGATGCGCGCCCCCGACTCCACCCAGTCATAGAGGATTTGAAACACGCCCAGCCGCGCCTGCCCGATGAAGGTCTTGGGGCGGATGATGGGCACGATGTGTCCCTTCTGCCGAAACTCCTCGCACACCCGCTCGGCTTGGATTTTGCTCTCGCCGTAGGGACCGACGCCAATCATCGGGTCGGTCTCTTCGATGGGGTGCTTGATGGGCACGCCGTAGACAGCGGTGGAAGAGACATGCGCCACGCGCTCCACGCCCGCGCGGAACGCCTCCTCCAGCACGGTGCGCGTGCCTTGTACATTCACACTGAAGATGTCTTCGCGTTTCCACAGGGGCAGCGCCGCCGCGCCGTGAATGACCCAGCGTGGGCGCGCCGCTTCCATTGCCGCGCGTACTTGCTCGCGGTTGCGCACATCGCCTTGGTAGAACTCGGTTCCTGCAGGGTATTCGCTCTCTTCGTAGGGGGCGATATCCAACAGGGCTATTCCCACACCTCTGTCGGCAAAGTGATGCGCCAGGTGATAGCCCAGAAACCCTGCGCCTCCTGTAATCAGCACTTTGTCCATCACGGGGAAATTGTACCTACTCTGTAAGGCGAGATGTCGTAAGGTACACTTCAGTAGCCGTTGGAGGAAACGCACAAATGCCAAGAGCAGTGGTGACAGGCGGCGCAGGGTTCATCGGCTCGCACCTAACCGACCGATTGCTTGCCGAGGGTTGGCAGGTTGTGGTGGTCGACAACCTCATCACAGGCAGGTTGGAGAACATTCAGCACCTGCTGGAGCGCGACGATTTCCAGTTCGTCCAGCGCGATGTGTGTGAGCCGTTCGAGATTGAGGGAGCGGTGGACTATGTGTTCCACTTAGCCTCGACCGCCAGCCCTGTGGATTTTGTGAAGCATCCGCTGGAGACCCTGCGCGTCGGCTCCTACGGCACGGAGAACGCGCTGCAGCTCGCGCTATGCAAAGGCGCGAAGTTCCTGTTCAGCTCCACTTCGGAGGTGTACGGCGACCCGCAGGTGCATCCGCAATCGGAGACCTATTGGGGGAATGTGAACCCGATTGGCGTGCGCGGCGTCTACGATGAGGCGAAGCGATACGCCGAATCGCTGGTGATGGCGTATCACCGCTACAAAGGCGCGGATACGCGCATCGTGCGCATTTTCAACACTTTCGGCGAGCGCATGCGCCTCGATGACGGGCGCGTCGTGCCGAATTTCGTCTGTCAAGCGCTGCGCGGCGAACCCATCACTGTCTATGGCGACGGCAGCCAAACGCGCAGCTTCGGCTATGTGGCAGACCTCATCGAGGGCATCTGGCGACTGGCGCACACCGACTATCACGAGCCTGTCAACATCGGCAACCCCGAAGAGCGCACGATTCTGGAGTTCGCGCAAATCATCAAACGCCTTACCAACAGCGACAGCCCGATTGTGTTCACCGAGTTCTTTACGCCCGACGACCCGAAACAGCGTTGCCCCGACATCACACGGGCGCAACAGGTGCTTGGCTGGACGCCCCAGACCACGCTGGAGGAAGGGCTGCGCCGCACGATTGACTACTTCCGCGAGCGGGTGCGCGCCCCTGCGGTATAATCGCGCCGATGCCCAAGATACTGCTCCTGAACGGACCCAACTTGAACCTGCTGGGCGAGCGCGAGCCAGCAATCTACGGCACTGCGACGCTGGAGCAGGTGGCGGCGCGCGCCGCCACGCTCGCGCAGTCGCTGGGGCTGGAACTGCGCCATCTGCAATCGAACCACGAAGGCGCGCTGATAGACGCTCTGCACGATGCACGCGCTTGGGCAAGCGGCGTAATCCTAAACGCAGGCGCATATACCCACACCAGTATCGCCTTGCGCGACGCCATTCAAGCCGTTCAACTGCCCGTAATCGAGGTGCACCTGAGCAACATCCACGCCCGCGAGCCGTTCCGACACACCTCGCTGATTGCACCCGTCTGCGTCGGGCAAATCACAGGCTTCGGCGCGGAGAGCTATCTGCTCGCTGTGCAGGCGATGGCGTTCCTCCTCCAACGCCAGCAGGTATAATCACAGGTAGAGAGGTGGACTATGATGACGGCAACGCCGACGAAACGGCTCTCCCTGAGCGATTTGACGCACTTGAACACAGGCAAACGCACGCGCCTGTACCGCATGATGTATAAGTACGGTCTGCAGAACGGCACGCTGATGGTGTTGCCCTACGATCAAGGGCTGGAACACGGTCCGCGCGACTTTTTCCCGTATCCCCCCTCGGGCGACCCCGACTACATCTGTCGCTTAGCCATCGATTTGGGCTTCTCGGCAGTGGCGTTCCAGTATGGCATCGCCGAGAAGTACCTGGCGAAGTACGCAGGCAAGATACCGCTCATCTTGAAGTTGAACGGCAAGACGGAAATCCCTTCGGACGCGCATGCGCTGTCGCCGCTGAACTCGCGCGTGGAGGACGCCGTGCGACTGGGCGCGGACGCCGTCGGCTACACGCTCTATGTCGGCTCGCCGCGCCAAGATGAGGACTTCCAGCAGCTGCTGGAGGTGCGCGCCGCCGCCGAAGCGTACGGCATGCCTTTGATTATCTGGGCGTATCCGCGCGGCGAGGCGGTGCAAGCCAAAGGCGGGCGCGATAGCCTGTGGGCAGTGGACTACGCCGCACGCACCGCCGCCGAGCTCGGCGCAGACATCGTGAAGATCAACTTCCCCAAACTCGCGCCCCCCGAAGAGCGCGCTAAGCACCCCAAGCCCTACAACGAACTCGAAGAGAACGACGAGCAACGCATCCAGCGCGTGGTCGGCTCGGCGGTGAACACCTTCGTACTGCTGTCGGGCGGCGAGAAGGGCAACGACGCCGATGTGCTGAGCAAGGTGCGTCTATCGATGGAGGCGGGCGCGATTGGCTTAATCTTCGGGCGCAATATCTGGCAGCGTCCTTATGAGGAAGCCGCGCGCCTCGTGGAGCAGATTCAGAACATTATGCGCGATTACGGGCGACCTGAGCCTGCCTGAACCAGCGCGTTCACCAGCCCTGCGAACCGCGCGAAGTAGTCGTGCGCCGCGTCGGGCGTCTCCAGCGTGTCGGCAAGCACGAGCGGGACGCCCAGCGTGCGCGCGACGGTCGCTCCGATGTCCGACGGCTCGCTGCTCAGCACCATCGCCGCGCCTGCGCGCCGACCTTGCTCAATCGCTGCGCGGAGGTGTTGCAGGCTGGGCGGGCGTTCGTGATCGGGCTGCAAACTGCCCAGCGAGCGCATGCCGAGCTGCCGTGTGAGGGGGCGATAGGCGTCATGCACCGCAAGATATGCCATCCCCTGCAACGCGCTACGCGCCTCGCGCACGCGCCGCTCCAGCTGAAGAATCTGCAGTTGCGTGCGCGCCCACGCCTGACGCTGCGCCGCGCCCGCTAACCCGTCCTCGCGCGCCCAGCGGAGCGACTGCGCACAACTCTGACGCACATAGCGCAGGTCTAACCAGATATGCAGGTCGTCTGGCGGCGGTTGGAGATGGTTCACCAGCAAGCTGATGGGGACCCGCCGACCGAGCGCGCGTCCCAACGCCTCCAGATAGCCCTCCAGCCCGCCCCCGACAGCTATCACGCGCTTGGCATGCAGCGACTGCCGCACCATGCGCACGCTCAGCGGCGTCTCATGGGCGTCTGCGCTGCGTGGCTGTATCGTCGCGACAGGCAACGCCAACGCACGCAGCCAATCGGCGACTACACTGAGAGTTGCGACATACATATAACTAACTGCGGTGCGACGACATTCCTGTCGTCGCACCCAAGCGTCTCCTAACGGCGAGAACGCCGTCGCGCCAAGCCACGAGAGTTCTATGAATGGTTAGTTGCTACTTGTTGTGGCGCTGGGCGATTTCGCCTCTTTGCGTTGCAGCGTCGCCTTGAGCTGCACCTCGTTGCTCTCGCGCTCGAAGTCCTTAATCTCCGAGCCATCCTTCTTGATGGGTTCAGTGGTCTGGTTCAAGCTCGCCTGCATGGTCATGCGCTGCACCAGCCCTGTGTCGGGGTGATACCACATCGTCATCGTGCCCTTCATCATGCCTTTCGTGACGCGCACGGCGGCGTCTTTGTCATTAGTGGGCTGATAGAAGGCGTCTTGGTACGATTCGATGGTCTGCTCGAAGGTCTGGGTGACTTTGTGCAGTTTCATGCCGTTATATTCTTCCATGCCCTCGTAGCGAGCGTTCATCGGGATTTTGAGCGCGTCGTCGCCTGCGCCCATCACACGGGTGAACTGCCAGCTCATGCCGTTGGTAAGCGGTTTGTCAGGGAGTTCGGTGGGGAACAGCAGGGTCGCCATGTTGCGCGGGTCGAAGCCGGGCAGTTGGAACCCCATCAGTCCGCCGCCTGCCTGCAAGCCGCTGAGTTTGCCATTGGGGTGAACCACGGCGGTCGAGTCGGGGATGACGCCTCGCGCCATGTCCAGCCCCACAGGGAACGGCTGCCCGTTGAATTCCGCGTCGAACGCTTCCAAGCCTGTCTTGACCGTCGCCTTGCCGCCCTCTTCCACCTTGTCTACCTGCATAAACAGGGTCATGATGAGCTTCAGCGTGCCTGCCATACCCGCTGCGCCCGGAATGGGCAGGTTGCCGTTCAGCTCCACAGTGGCGTCGAACAGCTCGCGTTGATTCTCGGTGAATTTGAATTGTAGGGTAGCGGAGTCTTGCGCCATCATAGCGCTTGTGAGTACGCCCAGTGCCAGTAAACTTGCGATTCGCTTCATAGGTCTGCCTCCTGCATCGGCGCATACGCGCTCCTATGAGTATACCCGCAATTTTCGACGCATGGGTCGAGAAAAAGTTTTGTAGGTCGCTGCGGACACCAAGCCGTGCGACAGTAGCTACTCCACCTCGAACACTTTCTGGCGGCTGGCTGCGCCTGAGACGAGACGGATGCGCGAGGGCGCGATATCGAAATGCTCCGCCAGCAGTCGAATCACGGCGCGATTGGCGGCGCCGTCGGCAGGGGGCGCAGCGACACGCGCTACGAACCCGCCGTCAGGCAGCTCCACCAACTCGTTGCGCGAGGCGCGCGGCGTCACTTTCACGCTAATCCGACGCGGCATGGGCAGTCTCCTGCGCAGACTCAGGCGCACCGTCCGACGGTTCCGAGGCGAGCTTGGGCAACTCCAAGAACTCCGACTCGCCGTAGAAGAAGTGGAGCAAGCGTTCGATGATAATCTTGAATGTGGTGGCGACTGGCACCGCCAACAGCATGCCCCAAATGCCCCAGTTCGCGCCGACCACGATGGCAATCAACGCCGCCAACGGACGCAGCCCCACCGCGCCGCCCAGCAAACGAGGCGTAATCACCAAATCGAAAATGTTATTAACTGTCATCGCCGCCGCTACTACAATCACGGCGTGCCAAATTTTGGGAACGGTGAAGAGAAACAGGATGGGGTGTGTGCTACCGAACACCAGCGTAATCACGAACGCACTCAGAGCGATTAGAAACGACCCCAGGTAGGGGATGGGGTAGAGAATCGCTGCCAGCACGCCCAGTAGCACGGGGCTGGGCGCGCCTATCAGCCAATAAACGAGCATGCTGACCGCGCCGTAGGCGAGCGACGCCGTGACAATCCCCCGAATGTACCGAAAGAAGAGCGCGCCTATCTCACCCATCAGCTGGCGCACCGCCGCTCGTTGGGCGGGGGGCGCAAGAAACAAAAAGCTCCGCTGCAGCGCTGGCATATCCAGCAAGAAAAAGTACGCACTCATCGGTATCAAGATAATCCACAGCGCTTTGGAGAGCAGTCCGAGCAGAGTGTTGAGAAAGGAGTTGATGTAGCGCGCCGCGTTGTCCAATAGAATCTCGTTCGCGCGTTTCTGCAAGCGCGAGGTGAGGGCTTCTGCCAGCGCTTTCGGCTCGGTGGGCAAATCCAGTCGCTTGAGCAGCTCGGCGTTGCGTTCAATCAGGGCGCGCCGCTTGGGAATCTCGCGCTCTAAGTACCCCCGCGCGTCTTTCACCCACCCATCGACCACTTTGCTGATGTCGCCGTTGCCGCGTTGACTGAAGGTTTGGATAATCTGCTGCGATTGCGCATAGAAGGCGGGCACGAGCATCAATCCCAGTCCCATCGCGAGCAGCAAGAACGCGAGGAACACATTCAAGATGGCGCGCCCGCGCGAGTAGCCCCTGCGACACAGCGCTTCCACGAACGGATTGAGTAGCAGCGCAATCACGCCCCCAATCACGAACGGGACAAGGGACGCCCGCACGATATAGAGGAAATAGAGGGCAGCGGCGACCACCGCTGCCCAGCCCAGTACGCGCCACATGGTAGATTAGGCTTCGTCGGGCGCGATTTCCTCGGCGACTTCGTGCGCTTTGCGGCTGACGCGCTCGCGCAAGTTGCGTCCGACCTCGCCTGCGCGCTCGGAGACCTGGTGGCTCAACTCGCGCACCTTCTCGCTCAGGTCGTGCAACTTTTGCCCAAGCTCGCCGCGCACTTCCTCGCCCGATTTAGGCGCGAACAGCAGTCCAATCACCGCGCCAATCAGCACGCCCAGTCCGATTCCTGCCAGCAGATACAGCACGCCGCTGCGTTCGTCTTGGTTTTGCATAATCATCCCTCCTTGTGTGTGGTGTGTGTGGTCGCCTCCCCGTTGGGAGTGCGCTCCGCCGAATGTGCGACGGAATTCTCGATGGGCGCGTGGATAGCCGTCTGTGGACGCTCGGTATCCGCGCGCGCCTGCGTTGAAATCTCGGTAGGACTACTTGTAGCCTCTGTGCTGGGATGGGTAGGGTTGGCGTCTACGCTTGCGGGTGTGGCTTCCAAGCTGGGCGCGTTATCGTAAATCGTGACGCGCTTGGGGCGCGAGCGCTTCTCCAACTGCTGGCTCAGCAGCTGTCCACCCAGTTTGAAGCCCTGATGCATCGCTTTGCCCAGCGCGCGCGCGGTCTTTTCAGGCAGCCGACGCACCTTCGCGCCCAGCGTGTCAGCGACCTCCAGCTTGTGGCGGATATTGTCGCTGACGATGTGTAGGTTCTCGATGGTCTCGGCGGCTTCGTGCAGGGCGCGCTCGGCTTCCTTGAGCGTTTGAGTCGCGCCATGTAGGGTGGGCACAAGCTCGTCGAGTACCTGCACCACGCGCCCGTTGATGTCGTTGATTTGGCGTTGTAGTTTGGGCAGCTCGCGCTTAGCGACAACCAGCAAGCCAATAACCGCCCAGACCAGCGCCAGCAAAGTGATGCTCATCAGCCCGATCAGTATCATCAGCAAGACTTCGTTCATACCTCTACCCCTTCCAGCAGGAACGGCTGCACGATTTGCAGAGCGCGTTTCACGGCGCGGTCTGTGGTTTCCGCGTCGGGGTTGACGGCGTGATACGCTTCAATCACGCCGCCGCCCACCACTGTCTCGCCCCGATAGAACACGCCGAACTGCCCTGGCGTGATGGCGCGCACAGGTTCGTCGAACACGACGCGCACGCGCGTCGGCTCCGAAAGCGGATACAGCGTCGCCCCCACCGCAGCCGCATTATACCGAATCTTCGCGCGCACGCGCATCGGCTTCTCCAAAAACGGGATGCTACTCCACTCCACCGCGCCGACGGTCATCTCGCGCTCGTAGAGCTCCGACTCCTCCCCCACGATGATAGCGTTCTCTTCGGGGAGGATGCGCAGCACGAACATCGGCTTGCCGTCCGTGTTGATGCCCAGTCGCCTGCGCTGCCCGATGGTATAGAGCGCGATACCGTTGTGCGTGCCCAGTACGCGCCCCTGCATGTCGCGAATCTCGCCGGGACGGAAGGCGTCGGGCGTGACTTCTCGCAGGAACTGATGATAGCCCCCAGCGTGCGCCGTGAAGCAGATTTCTTGGCTGTCGGGTTTGTTCGCCGTCCACAGTCCCAGCTCGGCGGCGAGGCGGCGCGTCTCGGTCTTGCTCGGCATCGCGCCCAGTGGGAAAATCGCGCGGCGCAACTGCTCCTGATTCAGCATATACAGCACATAGGACTGGTCTTTGTCCTTGTTAACAGCGCGCAGCAAGTTGTAGCGTCCTGTGTGGGGGTTATAGCGTGTGCGGGCGTAGTGCCCTGTGGCGATGAAGTCGCAGCCGAGCTCGTCCGCCTTGCGCAGCAGCGCGTCGAACTTCACAAAGCGGTTGCACTGCACGCAGGGATTGGGCGTGCGCCCGCGCCGATACTCGTGGATGAAGTCGCGTATGACGGTATCGGCGAACACGCGGCGAAAGTTCAGCACATAGTGGGGGATGCCCAGCCGTCGGGCGACGCGACGCGCGTCTTCCACTGCGCCCAGCGAGCAGCAGCCCCCATGCCGAGGGTCGGGGTGCGACTCCTGCCAAATCTGCATCGTAACGCCGACGACCTCGAAGCCGCGCTTCATCAGAACCGCCGCCGCCACCGAACTGTCCACGCCCCCACTCATCGCGAGCAGCACTGTGCCTCGCTTGCGACTCATATTGACTATAGTGTACCCGATGGGCGACGATAAAGCCCCGACTTTTGAAAGTTAAGACTTGGTTAAGTTTCTTGGGAGGTTGTCCGATTAGCCGACGGTTCCGAGTCATGTATGGTAGAGCTGCTCTGCGGCTCACGAAACCTAACACTTAGGAGGATTGCCATGCAGATGAGGTCTCTAATCACAGGTATACTCGTACCTGTACTCTCGATGAGCGCAAGTTATGCGCAGTTCACGAACATCTTCAGAATAGACAATCGGGCGTTTATACCGCCTGAAAATCGTCCTGTAATTGTTACAGGGTATCCGCTTGGTTTCAGCTCAGGGAATGTCGCGACTTTTGGAACACGCAACGCAGGCGTTTTTGGTTTGAATGCGCCTGTCTACGCTCCGTATTTTAACTACGCCGTTTGTGTGGAAGTTGGGAATCCGCAGCCGTTCAACCAGACCGTCTTCTACAATCTACATCGCTGTTTTGGGCGTGTGGGGTATGTGCTGCAACTGGCGGCGAACCCAACCACTACTGACCAAGCCGCAGGGCTGCAGCTTGCCATCTGGGAGTTAGAAAACGATGTCTATCCGGGAGGCCCTGCTAACCTATATGCGGGTAACTTTCGCATCATCAGCGGGTTTTCACCTGACGCTGTTTCTTATGCAAACTATCTATTGAACAACTCTGTCAATCGATCCGCTGAGTATTATTATATGATACAATACACCACACAGGCGCAGGACTTAATTTTAGTGCCCGTTCCCGAACCTGCCAGCCTGATTGCGCTCGGAACTGGTGTGTTGGGACTGCTGGGGCTTCGTCGTCGGCGACAGCGGTAGGCGCACCACATCATGCGCACCCCCAGCGTTCAAGAGCATAACTCTTGAACGCTGGGTTCTCGTTTACATGGGGGGTATCAACATCCGCTGCCGAAGTTGAACAGCACCAATAGTAGATCGGCGTCGTCGACGACTCCGTCGCCGTTGAGGTCGGTTGCGGCGTTGCCCGAGCCGAAGTTGAACAGCACCTGCAGCAGGTCGGCGTCGTCCACGCAGCCGTTGCCGTCCACATCACCCGCAGGGCGCGTGGTGGTCTGCACCGTGAGCCGATACCGCTGCACATCGTCGGTGGAGCCAGACCCCGAAAACACCCGTGCGTAGTAAACGCCGCCTGCAGGGGGCAGTACGAAGTTCGCAATCTGCTCCGCCTGCCCGACGCCGTTCCCCGTCGCCGAGGCAATCACCGCGCCCGAGCTATTGCGCAGCTCCAGCTGGAGATTCTGAATGAGCCGCGTGTCGATCGTGGTCGGCGTACCGCCGTCGGGACCCACTTCATATTGCGCACCAATCGGCGTGACGGTAATCGTAAGGCGGCGAAACGCAGGAATCTCCAAGCGATACCAATCCACATCCGCTGTGCGGTCCAGACTGGGGAAATCAAGAGTGATGTTATTGGTGTTGGTCATGTCTATTACTGTCGCTTGGGAATCGCTGTTGTTTGGCTCGTAGGGGTCGCCGTAGTTGCGGTGCGCCCCACGAATATCGTCGTCTTGGGGTCCATCATAGTTGGTGCTTAGGTATGGCTCCATCAACTTGGTGGAGTTGGTGGGGATAACATGTCCCAACCCCAAGCCGTGCCCGTGCTCGTGCATGACCACATTGCGCAAGAAGCGATAGGTTCCACCGCTGGACTGCCAATTCTCACTGCTATCCAGCACCATGTCGCCAGTGTTGGGGAAGTAGTTGAATGCTAATACGCCGTTCGCGCCGTCCAGCGGTCGTGCGCCGATTCGTACATCGCCGCGGGGCACGGTCGCCGAGCCTGCGCTGTTGGGGAACGCCGCGCCGTCGTCGCTCACTTCTTCATAGCGGATGCCCGCCACTTGTTGCCACCGCGCGAAGCTGTTGCGGAACTGGGTTTGCCACAAATTGGTGTTGCCCCCGAACTTGCTGTTCATGCTGCTGAACAGGTTGCTGGGCTGGGTAGAGTTATTCAATCCTGGCAACTGCACGCCGTCGGGCACGAAGCTCCAGCGCAGGCGTATCGGGTTGCCGCGGCTCCCCGTGCTGCCGTAAGAGGTAGATGTCCAGCGCGCGCCGATGTTGTAGGCGGGCAGAAAATCGCCGAAGATAAGGCGCGATACATATTCTACATACTCAGGCGGCGTGCCCGGCGCGAAACAGAGGTGGAGCGGTAGCCCATCGTGTGTCACGCCCTCCGCACAGCAACTGCCAACGCCCTGCACGCCCGTCAGCGCCTCGATTGCGCGATGCTGGAACTCGAAGGAGTAGGG
>CALGZO010000192.1 GCA_937934465.1 uncultured Fimbriimonadales bacterium
ATCACCTCCAAGTCCATCTCCAAAGGCACGGGACGCGCCAGCTACCGAGGCTTGGTGCAGGTGATGGAAGGCGCACACCACGCCAAGTGCAATGTGGAGTGCGACGCGCTGCTGCTCGACGAGGACGCCAAGACCGACACCTACCCCTACATCGAAATCAACGAGAAGGAGGTCACCATCGGGCACGAGGCGCGCGTGAGCAAGGTCAGCGATGAGCAGATTTTCTACCTGCAGAGCCGCGGGCTAAAGAAAGACGAGGCGCTCACGCTGATTGTGTCGGGCTTCATCGAGCCGCTGGCAAAACAGCTCCCGATGGAGTACGCTGTCGAGCTGAACCGCCTAATCGAGCTGGAGATGGAAGGCTCCGTCGGCTAACGGCTTAATTCCACCCGCTCCCGATGACGCCCCCCAACCCAACGGTTTCGGGGGGCGTTTTTTGGGAAGGCGCGGAATCTATCGTAAATGGAGCCATAATACCGCCTCTAACCATCCACGCTCCGAAAAAATCATGGTATAATTAAGGACGCAGCAAAGGAGGCGAGCTATGCGATACTACCGATTAGTAGTTGGGGCTTTACTGTTGATGGCAGTCGCGACCCGACCTGCGGTCGCGCAGGCTCCGTTCGTCTACTTCGCAGGCAACCCTGCGAACGCCTGGTACACGGTAGGTGGTACTTGCGACAACATAACCCTCACCGCCAACTACCTGTTCTTTATCTCTGGTGATGTGACGAGTGCGAACCTCCCCGCGCGTTGGACGGCGCTGCCTTTTGAAATCTGTGCGCCGATGACCTTCGACTCGATTGCGTATATTCCCGGGTTAGCTTCAGGTGCGCCTAACCTGCGCATCTGGATTACGGGCGCCCAGACCTCTGGAGGCGTCACGACGCCAAACTTGGGTAATATTCTCTACACAGGCGACTTCGGAGCCTATCCAGGCGATCCACCAATCACTGGGCAGCAGGAAGAACTAATCAGCACCTACTATGGCGGCACGACCAACTTCACCTACCTTCGCACGAACTCGCTGGGGCAAAGCGTGACCCTTCAGCCCGGTCTCTACTTCGCGATTATCGTGGGCGACGAGGACTTCACGACGGCTGGTCCGTTCGACTCCTACATCGCTCTTTGTATGGGCGCGCCGGGCGGTCCGAAACTCAAGAACGCCAGCAACCTCTACTACTCTCCGCGTGGGCTTGGTAGTGTGAACCTTGGCGGAATTCTCGTGCCTAATAACTGGCAACAGTTCCGCTACAACACCGCGACCTTCCCCTGCGAGCGCATCCTGAACAGTGATTTGGAGTTCAAGGATGCGCAAGGGCACGGGCCTGCGCTCTATCAGGGCGTGCTGGGCTTCCGCAACTCGCAGGCGCAAGGGGGCAAGGTGACGGGCACTGCCGTTACGGCAGATGTGGTAGGTAATTCGTCCCCGCCCACGAATGTGGAGGTCATCTTCTACCGTCCCGGTACAAAACAGCGCGTGGCGCGCTTTAGCTGCCCGACCGCACCTGGTCCCAGCTTCCCCATCAATATGGGCAATCTGGAAGTCGAGGCAGGCGTGTATGATGTGGTCGTGCGCCCCATCTACTCGCCTACTGTTGTTTCCGTTAACTGCCCAACGAACCTCTGCGTCACTGGGGTCTCTTTCTCTCCTGACACGCACTGGCTAAGCGTGCGTATCCCGAATGTGAATGTGTCAGGCGTGGTAGACTTGGGCACAGTCACCCTACCAAATGGCGACACGAACGGCGACCGTGTTGTGGACGACGCTGACCTGTTGACAGTGCTCTTCGCCTTTGGTTCCGATGACGACGCCGCGGATTTGAACGAGGATGGCGTTGTCGACGACGCCGACCTGCTGATTGTGCTGTTCAACTTCGGCATACAAGGCGAGGACGGCGACGAGACCTGTGGATCTTAATTCGTTCGGTACCTCATCATCGGGTGGGGGCGATTTCCAATATTGCCCCCACTGCCCCAGCCTTTCTTACAGGAATCTTCTGCATTTTGGGGTATTTAAATGGTTACAGGAGGCGCAATTATGCGTACACGAGGGTTCACACTGATCGAACTGTTGGTGGTGATTGCGATTATTGCCATTTTGGCAAGCATCTTGTTCCCTGTCTTTGCGCAGGCGCGTGAGTCAGCGCGGCAGGTGAACTGCATCAGCAGATTCAACCAAGTCTCGCGGGCGGTGGTGATGTATACCAGCGACTACGAGACCACGCAGCCGCTAACGCAGTGGTTCGCGTCATTCTCTGGTCAAGACAACTGCGATGACCGCATTCTGGCGCAGTTGATTATGCCATATGTGAAGAACTGGCAGATGTTCCGCTGCCCCTCCGACCCGCAAGCGACCGATGCGATTTTGGACGCTTGCCCTGCTGACAACGAGCAACCACCCAGCCAGCAGTGCATTCGTGAATATCGCTGGGCGCTGAAGACGAGTCTGGGCTACAACTACACTTACCTCTCCCCGATTATTCGCAACGCGCAGACGAACCGCTGGTACAACAAGCCTGCAACCGACGCGCAAATCGGACGCCCCGCGCAGACCGTGCTGTTTGTCGATAGCCTCTGGTGGCGCGACCCGGTATCGCGTCAGCCGCTGTGCGGCGGCAACTGGGTGGTGATGCCCCCATGCCGATGGTATCAGAGTCAAGCAGGTCAGACCATTGACACCTTCACGATTGTACGAGGCGAGTGCGACAGCGGGCGCGCAAACGGCTGGTATGACTATCAAGGCAACTCCTGCGGGATGGGGGCGCGCCCTGCCTGCTGGCGTTTGCAGACCGCCACAGGCTGGTACACTTGGATGGAGTTCGGCGGCACATGGCCCTTCCACCGACGCGAACGGATGACTGTCGCCTTCGTCGATGGGCACGCGAAATCCTACACGCCTTCTCAACTCACGCAGGGCTGCAACGCGCGTCCGCAGTGCGGCGGCTTCATCCAAGACCCTGACCAGTACCTGTGGGATCTGGACGACTACGGACGGTGATACCGAATGCAAGTCTCTAAACCCGTTGCGATTGGTTTGGCGATTGTGGCGCTTATCGCGGTAGCCGCCTCGCTCTGGCTTACCTTCGGTAGGAGCGGCGTGAACCAGAGCGGCGTCCCCGAATCTGCCTACCCAAAGTCCGAAGGCGGACCAGGCGTGGAAGCAGCAGGCATGGAGCCTGCTTACACAGGTTCAGGTCCTGCCGAGTCGCTGCCGTTTGCGGGACAATCCGGCAGCGGCGGACGATAGACTCCCGTCTCAATCCCGCTCTCCTTGCAGGTTCCCCTCGCTTGTAGGGGGGAACCTGCAGCATTGGGTACACTATACCAGCAGGCGAGAACTGACGCGAAAGCGTACACTACAGGAGCCTGCTGCGTGTGGAGTATGATTCCTGAGACGATACTGGCGCGGACGATACTGGCGTTGGATACGCCGAACTTAGGTCAGGCGTGCGACTGGGTGCAGCAATATCGCGAGCGGGTGCATGCGTTCAAAATCGGCGGCGCGCTGGCGATTGGGCACGGGCTGCCCATCGTGCGCACGCTGCGCGAGGCAGGCGCAGAGCGTGTGTTTTTGGACCTGAAATTCCACGACATCCCTCACGCGGTTGCGCTGGCAGTGCGCCATGCCGCCGAGTTCGGCGTGTGGATGTTGACCTTGCATGTGTCGGGCGGCGCGGAGATGCTACGCGCGGCGCGCGATGCCGTCGCCGACCTGCCGAGCCGCCCACTCCTGATGGGCGTGACCGTGCTGACCAGCATCGACGCGGAGTCGCTACGCGCGGTGGGGGTCGCGCGCACCCCACGCGCCCAAGTGATGCGATTGGCGCAACTTGCGTACCAGACAGGCTTGGACGGTGTCATCGCCTCGCCCCAAGAGGCGCGACTGCTGCGACGACGCCTGCCCCAGCCGTTTCTGATTGTCACGCCCGGCGTGCGACCCGCTGGCTTCGAACAAGACGACCAAAAGCGCACCGCCACCCCCGAACAATCGCTGCGCTGGGGCGCGGACTACCTCGTGATTGGAAGAGCGTTGCTCGCGCCTAAAGAGTAGCCATTCACAGACAACGCCTCTTCAGGTACACTCTATACGCCAACTACAGGGGGCGCAACGATTATGTTCAAGGCAATTGCACGATTCTGGAGATACCTGGTCGCATGGGTGACGGGCAAGGTGGAGCAGTTGGAAGACCCCGAAGTGCTGCTCGATCAGGCGCGGCGCGAGATGCAAGAGACGCTCGCGCGCAACCGAGAACGCGCCGTCCAAGCCATTACTCAGAAGAACCTGCTCCAAGCAGAGGTGGAGAAGCTGGAGCGCACCGTGCGCGACTTGGAACGCAAAGCGGAGATCGCGCTGCAGCAAGGCAAACGCGACCTCGCGCTGCAAATCGTGCGCGAGAAGAAAGCGCAAGAGGGCGCACTCGAAACGATGCGCGCCTCGCTGCAGCAAGCCATCGAGACTGTCGAAGCGGTCAAACTCGCCATCCGCCGTCAGGAAGAAGAGGTGCGCGTGAAGACCGCCCAAGCGCTGGCGATGAAGGCGCGCTGGAAGCAAGCCCAAATCCAGACCGCTATCAATAAAGCGCTGGAAGGCATGACGATGGAGAGCCTCGAAACGAGCTGGGGCGCCGCGGAACAGCGTATCCAACGCGCGGAGGCGGAAGCCGCCGCCCGTCAAGAGATGTCCGCGCAGAGCCTACAGGGGCGACTCGCCGCCCTCCAAGACGCGCAAATCGACCACGAAGCGGAAGCTGAACTCGCCAAAATCGAGGAACGGCTCGGCATGCGCCCTGCCGCTGCCGCCAACGCCTCAACCGCCAACACCGCCGTCGACGACGCCGACGCGCTGCGCGAACTGGAAGAGCTGGAACGCAAACTGCAAGCCGCTCAGGGCGACACACAGGGCAACGCATAGGGTATAATTTAGCCACGCTAAATGACAGGAGGTATCCTAACGCGCTATGCACTACCCTTGCTATATGCGCTTGCCGCACGAACTGCAGCAAGCGACCGAAATCGTCGACCTGATTGGCTATACGCCGCTCATCCGACTGCGGCGCATCACGCGCCATCTGCCCGAAGGCATCGAAATCTACGGCAAAGCGGAATGGTTCAACCCCGGCGGCTCGGTGAAAGACCGCCCTGCGTGGAACATCGTGCGCACTGCCATCGAGCGGGGCGAGCTGCGCCCTGGTAAACGCTTACTCGACGCCACCTCTGGCAACACGGGCATCGCCTTCGCCATGATTGGCGCGGCGCTCGGGTTTGGCGTCACGCTCTGCATGCCCGCCAATGTCAGTCCCGAACGCAAGCGCATTCTGAACGCCTACGGCGCGGAAGTTATTCTTACCGACCCGCTGGAGAGCTCCGACGGCGCAATCCGAAAAGCACGCCAACTCTACGCCGAGCAGCCCGAACGCTACTACTACGCCGACCAATATAATAACCCTGCGAACTGGCAGGCGCACTACGAGACCACAGGCGTCGAGATATGGCAGCAGACGGAAGGGCGCATCACGCACTTTGTGGCAGGCTTGGGCACGACGGGCACTTTTGTAGGGGTGGGCAGACGCCTGCGCGCCTATAACCCCGCCGTTCAACTCGTCGCGCTGCAGCCCGACTCGCCCTTCCACGGGCTGGAGGGGCTCAAACATCTGGAGACGGCGATTGTGCCTGGCATCTTCGACCCGACTTTAGCCGACGCCACGCTGGAGATTAGCACAGAAGACGCCTATCGGATGGCGCGTCGGCTCGCGCGCGAGGAGGGCTTGCTGGTGGGCGTCTCGGCGGCGGCGGCGGTTGTCGGCTCGCTGCGCGTCGCCGAGCAGATTGTCCGAGACGCCGAGCGCAACGGCGAGCCGCCCCACGCCGTCATCGTTACCATCCTCTGCGACAGCGCGGACAAGTACCTCTCCGAGCGATTCTGGGACGACGAAACGGTATGAGGCTAATCCTGTCGCCTGAAGTGGCAGCGACGATTCGCGCCCACGCCCGCGCCGAGTACCCCTACGAATGCTGCGGCGCGCTGCTGGGCGTAGAACACGGCGATACGCGCGCCATCACACAGGTCATCCAACTCGCCAACGAACGCACCCACGAACGCGAACGGCGGTTCTATGTCAGTCCGCAGCAGGTGCTGATGGCGGAGCGGCGCGCACGCGAGGCTGCGCTGCTTCTGCTCGGCTTCTACCACTCACATCCCGACCACCCCGCTGAGCCGTCGGAATACGACCGCGAACACGCGCTGCCTTACTACTCCTATCCGATTGTCTCCGTCAGGCGCGGCGAACCCACCGAGATACGCTCATGGCGACTCAAAGACGACCGCAGCGACTTCGATGAAGAACCATTAGAGGTACAATCCATACAGTGATAGGCGATGCGCAACCCGTTTCCCGGCATGAACCCGTACCTGGAAGACCCAAGCCTGTGGGAAGAGGTACACCACGAGCTGGCGAGCCAGTTAGCGCGCCAGCTAAACCGCGAGTTGCCTCCTAATTACTTCGCCTCTATCGAGACGCGCGTGTACATGGAAAGCGCTGAGATTGAGCGTCAAATCAAGCCCGATGTGTTGATTAGCAAGCCTGCCTCGCCGCGCGTGGCGTCCGCAGCAGCGACCGCCCTCGCCGACGCGCCCACACACATCGAACTGCGCGTGTTAGACCCCATCCGCGAACCCTCCGTCCACATCTTCGCAGGGCGCGGACGCAACCGCCTGCTCGTCGCCGTCATCGAACTGCTCAGCCCCACCAATAAAACCCCCAACGCCGTCGGACGGGCGCAGTACTTAGAAAAGCAACAGCAGGTGTTGCACAGCACGGCGCACCTGATGGAGATTGACCTGCTGCACTACGGAGTGCATACGGTGTTTTTACCGCGCGAGGCGATTTTGGCGGACGGCGCGTGGGACTACTTGGTGGTGTTGCACGAGGCGGGTTGGGGCGGGGTTCGTGGGGATGTGTGGCGGGTGGCGTTGACGCAGCGGTTGCCGCGCGTGCGAGTGCCGTTGTTGGCGGGCGACGGGGCAGTGGCGGTGGACTTGCAGGACGCTCTGGATCGGGTGTATGAGGAAGGTCGGTTTGACCGCAAGGTGGACTACACGCAGCCGCCGCCCGCGCCGCTGTCGGAAGAACAGCAGGCGTGGGTGCAACAAGTGCTGCAA
>CALGZO010000193.1 GCA_937934465.1 uncultured Fimbriimonadales bacterium
GAGCGTGGTGGTCTGGTTCGCAGGCACATTCAGCGTCTGGCTTTCAGGCGCGTAGCCCGGCGCAACGGCGGTGACGATATACTCGCCCGCAGGCACACTGAAAGTATATTGCCCGTTAGCGTCGGTGGTCACATCCGCGCGGGTGTTTGTGCCTGCAACCGCCCGAACGCGCGCGTTGGGGATAGGTTGCCCTGTATTGACGTCGGTCACTGTGCCTGTTACTGTGCCCGGTTCAGGCTCCAGCACGAAGTCGCCGACATTGGTAGTCTGTCCGGGCTGCACTTGCACATTGCGGTACACGCCGTCGGGCGTGGGTTGGGCAGGCGGCAAGGTGTAGCCGCCGAACGCAAGGCTTACCACCGTCACATCCCATGTTCCGACAGGCACGCGCGGGATGAGAAATGTGCCGTCGGGGTCGGTGAACACTTCGCGCGTGAGGTCGGGGTCAACCGTACTGGTCGCGCGCACGACCGCGCCGCGCACAGGCTGATTGTTGATATCGATTACCCGACCGCTAATCTGCCCTGGCGGCGTGGCAAGCATGATTAGATTAATTGCCACGGGGTTGTTGTCGCCGTTGCTGAACAGGATGACGGTTTCGGGGTGCTGGGTTTTGAAGCCTGGTCGCTCCGCGTCCACCAGATAGACGCCTGCCTCCAGCCCTGCCACGCGATACAACCCGTTCGAGTCGGTAATCGCGTAGCCCGCATCCACTCCAGCGATGCTGATGGGCGTGATGCCAATCACGCGCACGAGCGCACGGGGCAGCGGCGTGAAGGTGCGGGTGTCGGGGTCGTACTGGCGCACTTGCCCCACCAGCACATTGTGCGTCATCCAACCGAAGGCGTTGTGGATGATTTTGTTGCGGTAGGCGCGGCACCACAGTGTGCCCTGACCACCAATCGTGGGACCGTCGTTGTACGCCGAGTTGACGCCCTCTACACCGAAGGCAACGAACGCCAACTTGGAGCGTGTCGCCGAGTCAGCATAATAGGAGCCTGCCTGGTCGGAAGTGCCCAGCAGTGAGCCGCCCAGTGAGCGCGGCTGCGTGTAGCGGTAGACCGCGCGGGCAGTGGAGCTAACGGTAACCGTGTCGATCCACACTTGGTTCCACGCGGCGTCGGTGTAGAGGGGACCAGTGCCCGCGCCCACAGGCGGTATCACATCAAAAATATCGAAGGTCGGGAACACGATGTAGGCAGCTGGGTGCGACAGGCGAAGTTCTTGCGGTCGATCCACCTGACGTGTGTTGCCCTCGAAGCGGAACCAGACGGCAAGCCCGCCAGGGTTGTCAGCAATCGGGTTAGGATCCTCGCCGCCGGGTGCAGGCACGCCCTGTACAATGTGGCGCAACCCTTGGTAAGCCGTCAGGAACACATCGTCCGCCGAGTCGCTATCAAACGACACGCGCAGAATGTCGTTGAGGAACTGGTTTGCCACCACGCCACGCAAGCTGAGCGCCCAAGCGATATCCTGACCGCTGAACACCATGCGCCCACTACCTTGCAGGAAGGTGCGAATCAGCGTCTGGATTTCGGGGTCAAGGATGTGTCCCGGTCCTGCCCACACATTGCCCGCGTAGGGGCTACCCCAGACGATGATTCGGGGGGCATGGAGTTTTTGGCGACTATTGCCTTGCAGATCGGTCGGCTCGCGTTCGAGGCGCGGGAGGTAGCCTGCCAGCACGGACGGCGTGATGGGGTTGCGGCACTGCACGCGCCAGATGTCGTAGAGGCTGCCGTAGGTGGTGTTCTGCCCCAGCGTGTCGGAGCGGATGAAAAAGCCGGGAGGCAGGTTCGGATGCGGCAGCGCGCCGTCGCCGTGAATAATTAGCGGGCTACCGCTTGGCGGCTGCGTCAGGTCGAACGGCGGCTTACCCGTCGGGTTATCCGTCCAGTAGCTCTCCACAGGCTGCCAAGTTGGGCGCGTGATGGAGTTGCCAATCGCGTCGATGCGGTTCTGTACGAAAATCTGACCGCCCATGTAGTCCGATACAAGCAGGATGTTATTTGCGCCTGTGAACGGCTGGGTGGTAAAGCCTGTGATGTTATCGTAGATGAACTCGTTGCCTGCGTTGTCGCGCACAATCACATCGAGGTAGAAGTCGCTGGGCACATCGGGCGTGCGCCAAGTGGCGACATACCAGTCGGTGGGGTTGCCATCAGGGTCCAACTCAGGCTGGAGCAGCAGCGTGTCGTCTAAGCTGCCGTCGAAGCCCAAGCGCGCCAAGCTGTAGGGGTCTTTGTATTCGTAGGTCTGGGGGTGGATGGCTTGTTGCCCCACTTCCACGAAGAGGGGTACATAGGCCTGCCCCTGATCTACCAAGATGCGGTTCGGGAAGAAAATATCGAACTGGAACAGTTGGTAGAGGCGATGCTCAAGGCCTTCGGCGTCTTGCTCTGCGCTGTCGGGGTCTTTGAACTGCACGCGCACGAAGTCCACCCCGCTTTGCAGGTCTACCGCACGCACTTTAATTGTAACGGTGTCGCCTGGGAACGATTCTTTAGGGCTGACGATGGGGAGCACTTCCACGACGGGCGGGGTCAGGTCGAACACGCGGGTCTCCCAGAGGTCGTGGATGCCG
>CALGZO010000194.1 GCA_937934465.1 uncultured Fimbriimonadales bacterium
ACGACCCCGACCTGCACGCCCTGCTGAGCGAGCTCGGAGTAGACCTTGAAGAGGGCATGCTCTACCTCAGTCGCGAGGTGCAAGCGGGTGGACGCTCACTCGCGCGGGTCAACGGGCAGCCGACGCCGCTGAGTACCCTCAAAGCCATCGGCGAGCGACTGGTGGATTTGCACGGGCAACATGAGCATCAGTCGCTGCTCAAGCCCAGCAGCCACTTGGAGTTTCTGGACCGCTGGCTGGGCGAGCCTGCGCTGCGCCAACGCGAGCAAGTCGCCCAAGCCGTGCAAGCCCTGCGCCGCGCCGAACGCGAACTGCACGAACTCACCGAACGCGCACGCGAACGCGAGCAGATGCTGGACTTGTACCGCTTTCAGGTGGACGAGATACGCCAAGCGAACCTGCAAGCAGGCGAGGATGAGCAGCTGGAGACCGAAGCGCGACGCCTGACCCACGCCGAGAAGCTGGTCGCCTTGGCAGGCGGCGCGTACGACGCGCTGATGCAAGAGAACGGCGCATATGACCACGCCGCCCGCGCCAGCCGCAACCTCGCCGAGATTGCCCGAATCGATCCCTCCGTGCGCGAGTGGGGCGATATGCTGGAAGGCGCGCTGGCGCACCTCGAAGAGGTCGCAGGCAACCTACGCGCTTACGCCGAGAGCATCGAGTACGACCCCGCGCGATTGGAAGAGGTCATCGAACGGCTGGAGCTCATCAAACGGCTCAAACGCAAGTACGGCGATACTATCGAGGCGATTGTGCAGTACGCCGACGACGCCGAGCGCAAACTGCAGACGCTGGAGACGCTGTCCGAGCGGCGCGAGGCGTTGGAGGCGGAGATAGCGCAGTTGCAGAGCCAAGCGTCGGCGCACTGCGCGACGCTCTCCGAGCTGCGTCGCGCGGGCGCAGCGCAGTTCGCCGAGACCGTGCAAGCGCACCTGCGCGACTTGGCGATGGAACGCGCCCAGTTCCAAGTCGCGCTGCGTCCCAAGCCGATGGACGCCACAGGCGTCGACGCTGTGGAGTTCCTGTTCAGCGCGAATCCGGGCGAGTCGGCGCGTCCGCTGAGCAAGATTGCGTCGGGCGGCGAGATGTCGCGCGTGATGCTCGCGCTCAAAACCGCGCTCGCCCACGCCGCGCCCGTGCCGACGCTGGTGTTCGACGAAATCGACGCGGGCTTGGGCGGTCGCACGGCGCACGCTGTCGGCGAGAAACTCAGCCAACTCGCCCAGCACTGCCAGATTCTGTGCATCACGCACCTGCCGCAGATTGCCAGCCGCGCCGCGCGCCACCTCGCCATCGAAAAGTACACAGAGAACGACGCCACGCGCGTCGCGCTCCACTTGCTGGAAGGCGAGCTGCGCGTCAGCGAGATTGCCCGCATGCTCGCAGGCGAGCCGACCGAGACCGCGCTGCAGCACGCCCGCGAACTGTTGCAGGCTAAATAACCCCCAACGCCTTGCCCACCTTCTCGAAGGCTTCCAGCGCGTCGTCGAGGTCTTGGCGCGTGTGGGTGGCGTTGGGCATCGTGCGCACGCGAGCTTTGCCGCGCGGCACTGTGGGGTACACAATCCCGACCACGAACACGCCCGCCTCGTAGAGCATGCGCTCCATCTGCTGCGTGATAGCCTCGTCGCCGCAGAACACGGGCGTAATCGGCGTCTCGCTGCCCATCGTGTCGAAGCCCAGCCGCTGCAGATTCTCCTTCCAATAGCGGGCGTTGTCCCACAGGCGTCGCATCGGCTCAGGGTCGGTCTGCAAAATCTCGATGGCTTTGAGAATCGCGCCGACGGCGGCTGGAGGCAACGCCGTGCTGAACAGGTAGGGGCGTCCGCGATTGATGAGCCACTCTTTCAGCAGGCGACTGCCCGCGATGTAGCCGCCAATCACGCCAATCGCTTTGGAGAGCGTGCCGAGTTGGATGTCCACGCGCCCGTACAGCCCGAAGTGGCTGGTCGTGCCGCTGCCATGTTCGCCCAGCACGCCCGATGCGTGCGCGTCGTCGACCATCACCACCGCGTCGTACTTCTCCGCCAGCTGCACAATCTCTGGCAAAGGCGCGATATCGCCGTCCATACTGAACACGCCGTCGGTCACTATCAGCCGTTTCTTGAACTCGCCACAACGCTTCAGGATGTCCTCCAAGTGGTTCATGTTTTTATGTTCGTAGACGAAGCCCTCGCTCTTTTTGTAGCGTGCGCTGCTGAGTCGCACGCCGTCGATGATGCTGGCGTGGTTCAGCTCATCCGAGATAATCACATCGCCGTCCACAAAGCACGAGGGTATCGCGCCTGAGTTGGCGTTGAAGCCCGATTGGAACACCAGCACGGCTTCGGTTTTTTTGAACTGGGCGAGTTTCTGTTCTAACTGTTCATAGAGGGTGTTCGTGCCGCCGAGCCAGCGCACGGCGCCCGCGCCCGCGCCGAACTGCTGCACCGCCTCGATGGCGGCTTGCTTGAGACGGGGATCGTTCGCCAAGCCGAGATAGTTGTTGGACGCCAAGTTAATCACCTCGCGCCCGCCGATGCGCACGCGCCCGCCCTGTGGAGTCTCTAAAATAGGCGGCTGCTTGTATAGATTCTGCGCCTTCAACTGATCGATGCTCGTCTGAAGCCACTGTTGGAACCCTGCGTTCATACTTGCCTCCTCGCAAGCGAGAGTGTACCTGAATTGTCGCTGAGCTACTTCAGCCACACAGGCGGCGCGAGCGGTATCTGGGAGCGTTCCAAGCCCCTCATCGCGTCAGGCAAGCGCACCGAGACCGCTGATAGGTCGCCGCTATCCGACGACTGCCCAGAGTAGGGTATGTATCCGCCGTCATCCGTGCGGTTCTCGCCTACCGAGTAGAGCAGGAAGCCGCGCTTGGGGTCCACACGATACTTGAACGGCGCGCCTGTGAACGGGTCGATAATCATCTCGCCCAGCCGCAACGCCTCCAGCGATTGGGGATACTTGCCCGTGCGCATCTTGTATAACCGCACCGCCGCCGTACAGCCCACCAAACGCATCATCGCTACCTCTGCAATTTCCTTCTCGTTCGTGTGCACAAAGATTGGAGAGAGAGTCACATTCAATGGCTGGCGCGGCTCTCGCTCCAGAACCTTGCGGTCGCGCTGGTGCATCGGCTTCTGCAGCTCGGCAATCAAGGAATCCATCATCTGATGATATTCAGGCAGGGCGAGATTCACCATCGGACGCGCAAGCGGTCCATATGAGTCTTGGGTACTGCTTCCGCCCGTTAGGGATTTGCGGTCTACTTTGCCTTTCGCCAGTTGGTCGTAGGCGCTTAGGATGAAGTATCGCTCCTCCGTTATTGCTTTCCATAGGGGCGTGCGGCGCGCCTCATACTGCCGCGCGAGTGCGACGATTCGCTCCAGCGCGGCGCGGTCTTGGAGCGTGGGCAGCGTCTCGCGTAGGGGCGCAAGGGCGAATGAGTGGATTGACATCCCCATTAGGAAATGCATCAATGCACCGCCCGTGCGCATCTGCTCGGCGAAGCGGTTCAGGCGTTCTATCCGTTCGAGCGCGTCTGCATAGCGTTTGCGTTGCAGCGCCTCGCGGATGAGCAACGCTTCGGCGCGCGCGATGCGCCGCGACTGCGCCATCTCTAAAAACTTCCAGTTCGGGTCATATTCGAAGACGGCTTTGCTGGGCAGTTTCGTGAGGGGCGCGTAGGCGTTCAGGAACGGCGTCATCCGCTGGAGATAGTAGGCGCGGTCGGCGGCGGAGAGCGAGTTCAAGTCGCGCAGCGCACTCTCGATCTGCTTGAAACGCTGGTCGGTATCTAGCTGCGCGTGCATCTGCTCGGCGATGAGGCGATACGCCTCGTAAGCGTTGTTCGGCGGGTACTCGCGCGTGGGGATTTCTATCTTGGGCGTGCGAAATAGCCACGCTGTCACTCCTAAGCACGCAATCACCGAGAGGGTCACGAACGCGCCACAACCGATAACGAGCCACTTGCGCATGCTTTGCCTCCTGTGGTTATAGTACCCCACTGTTGGCGGGTATACTCCGTTTGATGGCGGAGTGCGTGATTGGCGTGGATTTGGGCGGTACGAATGTTCGCGCGGCGGCGGTGGGGCGTTCGGGTGAGTTGCTGACGCCCCCTGTGCAGCGTCCGTCGCGCGGGCAGGATGGTTTTTCAGCGACTCTGGAGCAGATAGCGGCGACCGTTCAGGAGGCGGCGGCGGGCGTGCAGCCGTTGCGGATAGGCGTCGCCGCGCCGGGGCATATCGACTCGGCGCGGGGCGTGGTACGCTGGGCGCCGAACTTGGGCGAGTGGCGCGATGGGGTCTTCGAGGGTTGGCGCGAGGTTCCGCTCGCCGACGCGCTGCAGGCGCGCCTGAACCTGCCGGTGGCAGTGGGCAACGACGCGAACTTGGCGGCGCTGGGCGAATACTACTACGGCGTCGGACGCGGGCAGGCGAACGGCTTGGTGATGATTACGCTGGGCACGGGCATCGGCGGCGGCGTGGTGCTAACCCGTCGCCAAGTGCAGGGCGACGCCGACTGGGACGGCGGCGTGGTACTCATCGGCGCGAGCGGCGGCGCGGGCGAACTGGGGCATACCATCCTCAACTTCGCGGGACCGCGCTGCGGCTGCGGCGCACGCGGCTGCATCGAGGCATACGCCCAACGCGACGCCGTCATCGAACTCGCGCGCGAGACGATGCGACGCAACCCCGACAGCCTGCTCCACACGCTCACCTCAGGCGACCCCGCCTCAATCACCCCTGCGTTGGTGAGCCAAGCCGCCGACAACGGCGACGCCGCCGCCATCGCCGTCTGGCAACAGATTGGCATGTATCTGGGCGTCGCGATTGCCAACTTCATCCACATCTTCAACCCCGAAATCGTCGCCATAGGCGGGCAAATCGCCAAAGCAGGCGCGCCCCTGTTCGACGCTATCGAGCGCACCGTGCGCGAATACGCAATCCCGACCCTGCTGCAAGACTGCCGTATCGTGCCCGCCGAACGCATCGAAGACGCGGGCATCCTCGGCGGCGCAGCGCTGGCATGGCAAATGCAGGGGGCGCGCCGATGAAACGACGCATGCACAAGCGCGTGGAGACCAAGCCCGACGGACGCAAAATCTACTACTACACTTTCGAGCCGAGCGAGCCGTCCGCAGCGCCGACGCCCGCCGAAACGCCCCAACCCGCGCCCGAAAACGGCAGGAATCCCAACCCACAGCAGGAAACTTAAAACTTCTATCGAATCGCCCCAGTGGCTGGGGCACGGAAGCAACAGGGAGGTTCACACATGCGTTATCAACTGAAAGATATGCCGCTCTCCACCGCGCTGCTGGTGGTCGTCACGCTCTTCGTGCTGGCGGGCAGCGTGCATCATGTGGCGTATACTTTTAGCACTTTGGAAGGGGGCAACCTCTTCTGGGGCTATGTGCAGGCGTTAGGCATCGATTTGGGCATCTTGGGGCTGGCGTACGGCATCCAGCTGCGCAAGCGGCAGGGACGCCCGACCCTGCCCCTCTGGAGCGTGCTAATCTTGGTGACCTTCATCAGCGCGTATGCGAACTATCTGTACGGGATGGTGCATCAGCAGCCGCTGCAGACCCACAGCGCCTTCGACCAGATGGTGGTGTTTCTGCGTCCGTTCCTGCTGTCAGTCACCTTACCGATTATCATGTTCGCGCTGATTGAAATCATTGGCGAGGATCGGAACTACGCGCTGCGCGTGCAATCGCAGCAGTCGCCTGCGCCTGAGCCGTCGTTGGAGACACACGCGCCCGTTGCGCCTGCGATTGCCGATTCGGAGCCTGCGCCTGTGTACGCCGTCGCCCGCATCGAGGAGCGCAACGGCAACGGCTCGTCCAAAGAGGCGACGATGGAGCAGCTGCTGCGGATTCTGTACGAGAACCCCAGCCTCTCACGCACTAAGCTCGCCGAACGGCTCGGCTGCTCGCGCCAGACGCTCTATAACTATCTCCAAGAGTTGGAATCGCGCGGCTACATCCGACGCGCTGGCAACGGCTACGAGACCGTCGTGACCCCGCTGCCCCGCAACGGCGCACGCAACGGAACACGCAGTTATGCCAGTTTTCGGGAGACACGCGATTCGACTTGACAAGCGCGTCCCGCCAGCAGGTATAATCTTCACAGCACCAAAGGAGGTCTATGCCGATGGACTACAAACTAACTGAGCGTGAGCGGAACATTCTGCATCTCTTCGCGCAAGGACACGAGTCCGAAGCGATTGCCGAACAGTTGGGGATTACCACGGAACAGGTCGAACAAGCCTCGCTGAATGTCCTCTATAAGCTCTTTGGCAGCTCGCTCAACCACACCCTCGACGCCGCAGCCCCCGCCGAAGAGCGCGAACTCGTCGGAGTGTAAGAAGGTAAATACGCTGTACCCTGTCGCGAGACGCCCCTGAGTGTTTCAGGGGCGTTCTCTCCTTATTTAAAGTAGACGATTTGGCGTTGCGCCATCTCGTTGGATGGGTCGCGTCGCAGTACCTCCTCCAGCTCGCGTTTCGCTTCGGGTTCATAGCCGAGCATCGAGTAGGTGAGTGCAAGGTCTAATCGCGGCTGGATGGCTTCGGGGTTGAGGCGGACTGATGCTTCCAGCTCTTGGATGGACTCGTCAAATAATCCCGTGAAGCAATACACCAACCCCAGCAGGTGGTGCGCTTCCGCCGAGTTCGGATTACGCTGGAGCGCCTGCTTGAGCAGTTGCTCCGCCTCCTCATAGCGCCCTTCGTTTTTGAGCGCGAACGCCTGTTCAATCAGTTGTTTAGGGTCGCCCATGTCTCGTGCCTACCTCCTATAGATAATCATCGATAAGTGCTACTGTGTTGCACGAGCGGCGTCTCCACCGTTTCAGCATTATACCCCAATTATGCGCCGTTCAAGGGGGTACACTTTGGGGGCATGCTCAAGGTCTATCTGGTGCGGCACGGTCAGACGGCGTGGAACCAAGTGGGGCGTATTCAGGGGCATTCGGACACGCCGCTCGATGAGACGGGGCGTCGTCAGGCGGCGCAGGTAGCGCGCTGGTTGGCAGAGCGCGTGCGACGCCCCCTCGGCGTCTACAGCAGCGACCTCCAACGCGCGTTCCACACCGCGCAGGTCATCGCCGAAGCCCTGAACGCGCCGCTGCTGCCTGAACCCGCCCTGCGCGAACGCCACTGGGGGCTGTGGGAAGGTCTCACCAGCGAGGAGGTACAGCGACAGTTCCCCGAACATCACTTCACCTATCTTTACGACCCGATGGTGGGAACCCCGCCCGAAGCCGAGCCGATGGGCGACTTTTGGGCGCGCGTGCAACGCTTCGGACAAACCCTGCTGCAGACCCATCCCGACGGCGAAGTGATTGTGGTGGGGCACGGCGGTAGCCTACGCATCCTGCTGTGCGAAGCGCTCGCAGGCGATGTGCAGACCTATCGGCGTATCCGCTTGGACAACACCAGCGTCTCCATCGTGGAGCGTGCGTCCGAACGGCTCTATGTTAGCCTGCTCAACTACACCGACCATCTGGCAGACCCATCGGTGGACGGCTTTTAGCGGTTTTGGGGCAGCGTCGCTATCAGTTCGGGCACGGTGACGAATTGGAACCCGCGCTGGCGCAGGGCGTGTATCAGTTCGGGCAGCGCGTCGGCGGTGTGGGGATAGGTGTCGTGGAGCAGCAGGATGCTTCCGTTGTGAGCGCGGAGCGCATAGCGGCGCGCCCAGTTAGAGCGCGTGCGAGGCGGTTGTTCTGGCTCGCCCAGCACGGTCGCCATCACGAGGGGCATCTGCCAGCGTTGTACCGCGCGGCGCACAGTCGCGTTCTGCGCCAGATAGGGCGGTCGGTAGGCGACCAACTCCACGCCTGCCCGACGCGCCAAAATCTGGCAGTCGCGTATCTGCCGCCACACCTGCTCCTCGCTCAGTTGGGTCTGCCGCTGGTGGTCGTAGCTGTGGCAGCCGAGCGCGTGCCCGTCCGCTGCGATGCGTTGCGCCAGCTCGGGATGACGCTTCAACTTCACCCCCACCACAAAAAAGGTGGCTCGCACGCCCTCGCGTCTCAATATCTCCAAGATGCGCGGCGTGGTTTCTGGGTCGGGACCGTCGTCGAAGGTGAGCGCGACGACGGGCGCGCGCGGATTGCCGCGCCACAGCACGCCCTCGCGCGTCATCAGATGCTCGCCCCGCATACGCAACTGCCAATATTCCACACTCAGCAGGCGCGCGCGCGTCTCGCCCGTCAA
>CALGZO010000195.1 GCA_937934465.1 uncultured Fimbriimonadales bacterium
GTTCCAGCAGGCTTGGGACGCCTACGGCGACCACCTGCGCGAACACCGCCAAGAGGTCGCCGCCGCGATTGCCGACATGGCGGTCTATCTCTACGGCTTGGACAGCATGCTCGCGCGACTGCCCAAACTGCAGGGCGCACAGGCAGAGGCGGGCGAGCTGATGGCGATGCTGTTCGCACGAGAGGGCGTCGTGCAACTCAACGAGAAGCTGCACCTCGTGCTGAATGCGTTAGGCGCACACGAACCGACGCCCCATCTGACCCTGCCGCGCTTCAACGCGGTCGACGCCGCCAACCGCCTCGCCGAGCTTGTGCTGCAGCGCGACGGCTACCCAATTGCCTAATACTCCGATACGGCGGTTCGCAACCGCTGCGGTTGCGAACCGCGCCGATACGCAATTCCTCAAGTTTTTCGCTGAAAAATCCGAAAATGGGGTTTGTGAGTGCGTTGGAGATTCGCACAATAGGCGGTGTAGACGAGTGGCAGTTGCTGCGCTGGACGAACAGCGACGGCGATGCGTTGCCGTTGGAGCCGCCGCGTGTGGACGCGCCTGTCGACGCGCCGCCCGCGCCGTTCGGGATTGCCTACCCGCTACCGCTACCGAGCGTGGGGCGCGTCTACCTCTGGGCGGACGGCTTCGCCGCCCGCGCAAAGAGCATTCTGCTGGAGCGCGAACTGGCAAGTCGGTACATCAAGGCGTCAAGCGCGATGGTTCGGCAGTACGGTCGGCGCGGCGCTGTGATGGACGAGGCGGAGAGGCTGCTGAAGGATGCGCAGCAGGCACTGCAGCAGGAGCAGTTCATGCAGAGCCTTGCGTTGGGCGTGCAAGCCGCCGAGCGGAGCGCAATCAGCGTCGCCCGCGCGCGTGTCGAGCGCATGCACGGGCGCACGGCGTTCCTGTGGGGCGTGTGCGCCAGCGACGCCGCGCTCGCCCAACGCGCGATTGAACGGCTTCACCCGCCGCTGAACCTGATACATCTGGCAATTCACGCGCCCGACGAGGCGTGGCGTCGCGTCGCCGACGCCGCGCAGGGCGCACGGATGGCTATCGCCGCCGCGCTCGCGGACTGCAAGCACACGCCTGCGCACGCGCCCACTCCCGACGCGCTGCGCAACGCCGTCGCCGCCTTCCGCGGGCAAGCGCGCTACTGGACGGTAGCGACCCATCTCCACCAAGCAACGCCCGACAAACACACACACTCGCAACTGCGCCAACTCTGCGAAATCGCACGCGCCGTCGACTTCGGCGTCGTGCGCCTGCTGCACGGCAGTCAGAGCCTATATCATCGGCAAGCCGCCTACCCCGCTCTCGCCGCCTGCGTTCAAGCCGATGTGCCTTTTGAAGCCGTGCATCTGGAGTGGCGCTGGTATGATGGCTCGCTTTACGACCTTGACCAGCTGCTGGAACGCTACGGCGAGTTGGGCAAGCCCATCCACCTGACGCTGCACCTGCCGCCGACGGGCGGTTATGAGGCGTTCACACGCACGACGCCGCTCGATTGGACGGAAAGCGCGGCGCTGATTGCACTGAGCAAGCCCTATGTGGCTGCGCTGCGTCTACCCCTGCAGGGTGCAGAGACAACGGCTGGCGCGCTTGACGGTGAACCCAGTGAACACTGGCAGCGCATCGAGCAACTCAGCCACTGGAACCGCTCGCTCCAAGATTGAGCCAGCGTTAGAAGCTCATCCGCACGGCGTCGCTCCAGATGACACGGCGGATGGCTTCGCGTGCGGCGTCGGCGACCTCCGCAACCGTTTTCCCTGCTAACTGCGCATCAGCGGGGGTCACGCGCACCACCTCGCGCCCCTTCACCAGCACGGACTGTTTATCCTCGCCCAGTTGCACCTCGAACAGCTGCACGCCGTCGTCCAGCAGCTCGTTGAGCGTGCTGGCAATCTGTTCGGCGCGGGCGCGCGAACTGCCCAGATTAGGGTGGTCGCTCGGCGTGAAGATATGAATCCGCTCGAAGCGCACCTCGTACAAGCCGTCAGGCTGCTCCTTATCGAGCATCTGCGCGTGTACCTGCAGCGCGGGGCTAATCTCGCGGCGGCGAATGGGGATGTTGTACTCCTGCAGGGCGCGTCGCAATATCTCGATGCGCTCGCGCGTAATCGGGTGCGTGCGGAAGATACCCCAGTCAATCTGCGGACGGCGACGCTCCTCCGCCGCCAACCGCTCCATAAACACCAGCAACCCTGCAGGATTGTAGGGCGAGCGGCGCAGATACTCCAACGCCGTCAGGTCGCAGTCGATCTCCGCCTCTTGACTGAAGCTGCTCACACGGGCAATTCGGTACAGCTGCGCGCCTGTCATCAGCCCTGCGAAATCTTGCGTGGGCAGTCGTCCAAACACCCCTACCAGCAACGCCGGCAACAACACACTTTGCTGCACACGCGCGTCGTCGCGAATCAGCTTCATCACATGCCGATGCGCGGCGTGGACAATCTCGTGCGCCAGTACCCCCGCTAACTCGTCGTCGCTGGAGACAAAGTCGAGCAACCCCCGATTCACAAAGATAAACCCGCCAGGCACCGAGAAAGCGTTCACATCCTTCTCGTCGATGATGCGGAAGGTGTACTCAAAGGGCGCAGGTCCCGACTCGCCGTAGCGCGCGGTGGTCGGCGTGCGCCGCGCTATCTCCGCGAGCGTCTGACCGATGCGGTTCACCCGCTCCACCAGCTCTGGGTCTGTAATAAACTTATAGTTCTTCTCGATTTCGGCGACGACCTTCTTGCCGAACTCGATCTCTTGCAAGTCGCGCGGCGTCAACTCAGGCGTGGCGTCCTCGACGCGCTCCTGCGCCAGCAACGCCGCCGTTAGACCCACACAAGCAATCCCAGCGAGCATCCAACGATAAAAATGGTGCATCTTAGTTCCCCTATCCAGCGCGTTCCCAAATCTATAGACGCTGTGAAGCGCGCTTCGGTTTCCTAATTATAGCATGCTTTGCAGGAAAAGCGGCGCATGGGCGGTATAATACTATCCGTAGCAGGTGATGGTCATGCAGACGCAATCGATAGCGGTAGTGCAGAGCAACGGGCAGGCGCAGAGCGCGCGCCAGATTATCGGGCGTGTGGTGGGCACGGAGCGCCAGCCAAACACCGCCTACCAGTTCTACTTCTGGGCGACCCCTGACGCGCCGATAGGAATCGGAACCCTCGTGGTGGTGGACACGGGCGTGCGCACGGTGTGGGGCATCGTGACGGAGGGGCAGGGCTACAACGATGTCGCCAGCCCGATGTTCGACTACTTAGGCGCGGACGGGCAGCCCGACGCGCAACCCCCAACCGACCGCCCTGAAATCCGAGTCTACTCCGCCGCCGTGCTACGCCACCACCCCGAACAGCCCGTGCAACCTGTGCCTATCGCCCCCGTCTACCTCGCCACCGAGCAGGATGTGCAGGTCGCCCTGCGCATCGATGAAATCCCCAACGATCGGCGTATCCCCGTCGGCGTGTACGAAAACGGCGCGAGCATCGTGCCCATCTACTTAGACGCCGACTTCCTGCTCGGACCCGAAGCGGGACACCTGAATGTCACGGGCACGAGCGGATTAGCCGCCAAAACCAGCGCTATCCAGTTCCTGCTCACAGCAATCTTCCAGAAGACCACAAAGACGGTCGCCGTCGTGTGCTTCAATGTGAAGGGCGGCGACCTGCTGTTCCTGGATTTGCCCCCCGCGCACACAATCCCGCCGCGCGATTTGGCAATCTATCAGAAGGTGGGCGTGCAGCCAATTCCGTTCCCCAGCGTGGAGTATTACGCGCCCTACAAACCCGACCGCGTGAACCTCGCCACGCTGCGCACCAACCCCCAACTGCGCCATAATGTGCGTCCGATGCTCTGGGGCATGCGCGAGGTGATGCGCTATGTGGAAGTGCTCCTCAACAAGGACGATGTGGACGCCAAAGCCGACGCCTTCTTGCAGTTCCTGCGCCAGCGCGTGATTGAACCGGGCAGGTTCGAGTTTGAAGCCGAAGAAGCAGAAATCTTAGCAGGGCGTGGATTGCCTACCAGCCTAACCGTGAACAGCTTTGCCGACTTGGTGCAGTGGTTCGAGGTCGTGCTGAAACTGCTGGAAGCCAAAAACCAGAAGCAGTGGCGCAGCTACGCGGTGGAGACCATCCGCAAAATCCAGAACCGCTTGGTGAACCTGACCACGCGCTTCGCAGGGCTGGTCGGCGAGGGCGACACGGCGATGGACTTGCCTTGGGGCAACTTCAAAGACCGCACGGTGTATGTGATTGATGTGGCGAACCTCTCGGCGGAGGCGCAGGACCTGATTTTTACGCGCGTGATTGCCGAGCTGCGCGAGCGGATGGAACAGCGCAATCTCGGCGTGGACGCCGTGGTGGTCGTGGTGGACGAGTTGAACCAGTACGCGCCGAACACACACCGTGAGACCTATGTGATGCGCACGCTCCGCGACATCTGCGCGCGTGGACGCTATCTGGGGCTGGTGCTGTTCGGGGCGCAGCAGTTCCGCTCGCAGGTTGACCGTCAAGTCGTGGGCAACTGCTCCACCTCGCTCTACGGGCGCATCGAGATGGAAGAGATGGCGCAGCCGGGCTACAACATCTTCGGCAACGCCGTCAAAGAAAAAATGGGCGCGCTCTCGCCCGGTGAGATGCTGGTGCGCCACCCCTATTTCAATCAGCCGATTTTCGTGCGCTTCCCGCGCCCTGCGCTCATGCGCGGGCAGGACGGGCTACAACAGTATAAACCCGAACCCGATAAGCCGCTTGAAGACGCCGTGTGGGAGAATCTGCGACAGTTAGACCCCAACTTGTCGCGCAACGCTGTCGCCGACATCATCGCTCAGACTGCGTACGGCAACGGCGCGCCCGACAAAGAGCGCGTAATCGCGGCGATGCAGAAGGTGCTGACGATGCGTCCCCCTGCCGATGAGGTGTTGGCGACTTTCAAGAGCCAGATGCCCAAGCCGCCTGTCAGTCGGCAAGTGAGCGACGACTCCTTCGCGCCGCCCTCGGATATGCCCATCGGTCCCGATTTGCCGAGCTTGCTCGACGACGAGGAAGACCCGTTCAACTTCCGCTGACTGTTGCCGTGCGTTGCGTTATTTTCGCCCTCACCCCCGACCCCTCTCCTGCGTCGCAGGGAGGGCTGGGGAGAGGCTAACCATCACCCCAACGCATAGTCACAGTCCCTGTCGTCCCCTGACAGGGGTACAAATTTTGCGTTCACGCCCCTAAATGCGCCGCCCTTCGTAGCGTCGGCGTCCCCGCCGACGACCAACTCAGGTGCGACGCCTTTCTTGGCGTCGTGCAAGCGTGGTGCGACGCCATTCGTGGCGTCGTAGCGTCGGCGTCCCCGCCGACGAGCAACACAGGTGCGACGCCTTTCGTGGCGTCGTGCAAGTTCAGGTGCGACGCCATTTGTAGCGTCGGCGTCCCCGCCGACGAGCAACACAGGTGCGACGCCTTTCGTGGCGTCGCTAAGTAGGGTGCGACGCCTTTCGTAGCGTCGGCGTCCCCGCCGACGAGCAACACTGGTGCGACGCCATTCGTGGCGTTGTGCAAGCGTGGTGCGACGCCTTTCGTGGCGTCGTTTGATGAGTTCCTCAAATTTGAAAATGCCTCCAAGGGCTGTCGCGAAAAGTGCGCCAATCACCTTCACCCCCAATCCCCTCGCCCACAGCGTGGGAGAGGGGCTGGGGGTGAGGCGCAACAACAATACGATGATGTGTCGTCGGCGGGGACGCCGACGCTACGCTTTGCGACGCGCCAGTGGCTTGGACATTCTTGTCCAAGCAAGGCTCGTCGGCGGGACGCCGACGCTACGCAGGGTTGTTTGTCGGCGGGGACGCCGACGCTACGAAGGATAGCGCACCATACTTGCACGACGCCAAGAATGGCGTCGCACCAGCCTACTCGTCGGCGAGACGCCAGCGCTACAGCGTGCGAGTAAAGAGCCTCTCCTGCAGATACTCTCGTGCCCAGCGGTCGGCATCGAGGGCGTTCTCCAGCGTGGCAGGTTGATGGGCGTGCGCTGCCATCACCTGCTCCACCAAGCGCGGGATGTCGGTGAAGCGAATCAGACGCTTCAAAAACGCACGCACGGCGACTTCGTTGGCGGCGTTTAGCACAGTGGTCATCGTGCCGCCCACACGCGCCGCCGCATATGCCAACTCCAAGCACGGATAGCGCGCGGGGTCGGGCGTCTCGAAACTCAACGCCCCCACCTGCTCCAAGCGCAGGCGCGGCAGGGCGGTGTCAGCGCGGTCGGGACACAGCAGCGCGTACTGAATCGGCAGGCGCATATCGGGCAGGCTCAGCTGCCCAATCACCGAGCCATCCACGAACTCCACCAGCGCATGCACGATGCTCTGCGGGTGAATCAGCACCTCCACCTGCTCCAGTTCCAAGCCGAACAGATGCTGCGCCTCGATGACCTCCAGCCCC
>CALGZO010000196.1 GCA_937934465.1 uncultured Fimbriimonadales bacterium
CGGGCGGAAGCCCTCCGTGTGAATCTTGAACCAGTGGATGAGCGACTCCATCGAGTTGTCGATCGCCTCGCGAGGCGGCGGCACGACCTTCAAATCGCTGGTGTTGATAGGACCGCTGGGCAGACCGTCGATTGCCTGTTGCAAGATTTTCAGGCTCTCGCGCATCTCCGCCATGCGCACCAAGTAGCGATCGTACACATCGCCGTGCTTGCCCACGGGGATGTTGAACTCGAACTGCTCGTAGCCGCTGTAGGGGTTAGACTTGCGGATATCCCACGCGAAGCCCGTGGCGCGGATGCTGGGTCCGCTCACGCCCAGCGCGAAGCACTCTTCGGTGGTGAGTGCGCCGATTCCCATCGTGCGCTCGCGCCAGATAGGGTTCTGTGTCAGCATGCCCTCGATGTCGTCGATGGCGTTGGGCAGCTCCTTGAGCAGTTGGCGCAGGCGGTCTTCGAAACCGTCAGGCATATCGCCGCGCAAGCCGCCGGGGCAAATCCAGCTGGGCATCATGCGCACGCCCGACATCATCTCGAACAGGTCCAGAATCTTCTCGCGCTCGCGGAAGGCGTAGAAGAAGATGGTCATCGCGCCCAAGTCCATCGCGTGCGTGCCAATCCACACGAGGTGGCTGGCAAGGCGCGACAGCTCAGCTAAAATCACGCGCAGATATTGCCCGCGCGGGGGTATCTCCACGCCCAGTATCTTCTCGATAGAGAGCGAGAACGCCAGATTATTATTGTTCGCCGAGAGATAGTCCATGCGGTCGGTCATCGGGAGCGCCTTGTGGTAGGTGAGGTACTCGGCTTCCTTTTCCATACCAGTGTGGAGGTAGCCGATTACGCACTCGGCTTTGACGATGCGCTCGCCTTCCAGCTCGCACACCACGCGCAGCACGCCGTGTGTGCTGGGGTGCTGGGGACCCATATTGATAATCATCGTGCCTTCTTCGGTGCGCTCCACATGGGTAGCGACCGCCTCGGACGGGATAAACGCCTGTCTCATAGCGGATGAATTGTACCTTGTGTGGGATGCGTTATAGGGCGTTTTGGGCAATCGGTTGCGCGTTTTGCCATTCGATGTGGGCGTGTTCGTATCCGAGCAGGCGCAGCAGTCGCTGGAGTTCGGCGGCGGCTTGGGCGCGTGCGCGGCTGAGCAGTTCGCCGCGAATCGCCGCTTGACGCGCCTCCAGCCACGCCTGCTGACGCGCGCGCTGTTCTATCTCTTTGTCGGGGCGGAACACCAGCCAGCCACGCTCGCGATGGTACACCTCCGTGCCCTGCTCGCGCACGATGATATCGAATATCTGCGGCTCAGGCAGGGTAATCCGCACACGCCTGCCCGACGCCTGCACATGTTCGGGTCGGAGCTTGCCGAGATCGACGCCCGCAGAGACTTCAGCGACAGCGCGCATGCGCAGCCGCTCGCCTGCGAGCCACACAGGTAAGCCGTTGCTCGCTTCGATTACGATGTCGTGCGTGGTGGTCTGCCGCGCGGTTTCGAGCCGTTGCATCGCTTGCAGACGCTCCACTATCACGATAGGGCTGGACTGCGTGCGATAGACGGTTGCAGTCAGCCCGCGCACACGCTCCAGCAGCCATTCGCGCCCTGCCTCGCGCGTGAGCAACCCGAACATAAGCAATAGCGTCGCAGCGACACCCACCACCATGATGCCCCGCCCAATCGGACGGCGAAACCGCCACAAAATCTGAAACCACATAGCATAAGTGTACCTCAATTGTGCCCTCAGCCCCAGCGCGCCAGATACATAAGCAAAACGCCGCGTGATGCTACTGCAGGGTATACTTAGCGCGAGGTGAGAGGGCATGAATCGCGAATTCTTAGCGTTGGCGCAGGATAAGTTGCGCGATTTGCAGATGGAGGCGCGCGCGGAAGGCGTGCGACTGGGCGAACTGCGCAAAATCAATAAGGACTTCGCCAACGCCTACCGATTCCGCCGCATGACCGTGCAATACAAAGAGCCGTTCAAGCTGCGCTTGGAGTCGGAGGTACAAGGTCAGCAGATTATCTACATTCTGAACGGGGGTCAGAAGTTGGTGATTGCGCCGCGCCAGCGCGTGCGCGAGGATGTGTCTAACTCGCCAGGCAAGCGACAGACGCCGATGGACTTTGGCTTCTTCACGCCTGCCGTCGCCCGACAGTTCGACGCCAAGTTCCTGCGTGAGGAGCGCGAGAACGGCGTGCTGCTGATGGTCTACGAGCTCCAGTGGAACTACGGCGACGACGACGCGCGACACATCGTGTGGATTGACCCCGAGAAACGCTATTCGGCGCGGCGCGTGTGGTACAGTCGCACGGGACGCTACCGCGCCCGCTTCGAATACAAAGAACCCGTGCAAGCCGCGCCCGGAATCTGGATCCCCAGCCGAGTGGAAGTATACAATGTAGACCAGCGGTTCGGCGGGCGCACGGTCAATAGCAACATTCGCGTCAATCAAGGCTTAGATGACGAACTCTTCCGCGTCTGACCCCTTCTCAGCAGTCGCCCCCTACTACGACCTGCTGATGCAGAGCATCCCCTACCTGTGGTGGATGCACTATGTGGAGACTCTGCTGGACTACTTCGACCGCCCCGCGCAGAAAGTGCTGGATCTGTGCTGCGGCACAGGCAATCTCAGCGAGCTGATGGCGATGAGTGGCTACGCGGTGGTGGGCGTCGACCGCTCCGCCGCGATGATTGAGCAGGCGCGCCGCAAAGCGCAGGAGAACCGCTCAAATGTGCGCTACTTTGTGCAAGACGCCGCTGAGCTTGAGTTGGGTGAGACTTTCGATCTGGTCGTGAGTCTGTTCGACAGCCTCAATAACATCACGGAGCCTGCCCGCTTCGCGGAGGCGATGCGCCGCGCCTATCATCACCTGAACTCCAACGGCGTGTTTATCTTCGATTTGAACACCGAGTATGCGTTCGTGCGCAAGTTTTTTGACCAGACGCAGTTGGACGAGCGTGCGCCGCTGCGCTATCGCTGGCGCAGCCAGTACGACAAGGCGACGCGCCTATGCACCGTGCAGATGGAGTTCTGGGTGAACGAAGGCAAGACCGAGCGATACTTTACGGAGGTGCATACCCAACGCGCCTACTCGGAGCAGGAAGTGCGCACGATGCTCTACGAGGCGGGTTTCCCTGAAGTGCATGTGTTCGACGCCTACACGCTGCACCCGCCCGAGCGGCGCAGCGACCGCGTGTTCTATGTGGCGTTGCGCTGAGAGTATTCACGCGCTCAGGCGTAGGTTGTCTGCGAGATACCAGCCGCCCAGTAGCGCGAGAAACAGCAAGTTGCCCCCAAACAGCGCAGTGTAGAGCCAATCGTAGGGGTACAGGAGCGCGAATCCGAGCGTGAGTGCGCCCCCGACACTGAACACCCGCGCCACCGAACGGCTCAAGCCGCCCTGCGTGAGGGCGAGCAGAGTGTAGAGCAGCACCGCCAGCGGGAAGCAGAGCGCGCTCAGCCCCACTAACGCGCCGCCTGCAGAAATCTGACCGCTGCCCCGACGCCACGGGAAGGCGTCGGCAATCGGCGCAACCCAGCGACTGACCGCCATCAGGAACCCCGTGAGAAAGCCTGCCAACCCCAAATACGCTCCCAGATGGAGGCTCCAGCCCATCCACAGCGGCGTTCCGGGCACGGTGTACGCAAGGCTCAGCAGGAACAGCACCGCGCCCCATCCCAGCGACTGCGCCGCGTAGAGCTTCCACTCAGGCGGCAGTTTCAACACGGGCAGATGACGCAGCACGGGCGAGGGCGTCGCGACAGGCTTCGACTGCGTGCGTTCAATCATCGCATCCAACTTGCGCTGCAGGTCGGGATTGTGCGGGTCTAACTGAATGGCGTAGGTGTAGGCGTTCAGCGCGGCGTCGTAGTGTCCCTGCGTGCGGTACACATCGCCGACGATTTCGTGTCCTTTCGGATGGCGCGGGGCGAGCCGTGTAGCTTGCTTCGCCCAGTAGAGCGCGTCCTGCATGCGCCCCTGCAGGAACGCCCGTTCGGCTTGGAGGATGAGTCGGCGTAGTTCGTCGGTGGGCGGGCTGCTCGGCGGCGTGCGGGACGGTTGCGACGGCTGCGACTTCGGCGTGCGCGGCTGGCTGTAGCGTGCGCTCGGCGGCTCGCCCTGACGCAGACGCAACAGCGCGTCGTAGTGCTTGCGACGCTCTGGGTCGGACAGCACTTGGTACGCCTCTTGAATGCGCAGGAAATGCTCCTGCGCCTGCGGCGAGGGGTTCACATCGGGGTGATACTGACGCACGAGCTCGCGGTAGCGACGCCGAATCGCCTCCTGCGTCGCATGCATCGATAGCCCCAGAACCTCGTAATGGTTGCGCATACCTACATCGTGGCTTGGACTTTAGTCCAAGCAGTATGTTAGCACGAACAGGAAAGTCCGTGCTACTGTGGCTTGGACTTCAGTCCAAGCGTTGTCGTCGGCGGGGACGCCGACGGTACGGTAGCACGGACAGGAATACCCGTGCTACGGTTGCCCTGCTGCGCCGAAAATCGCGTTGAAGTAGCCCGTATAGTATTGTATCACGATTATTGCTACATAGATTGCCACGCCTAAGTAGACCGCCACGCCAAGAATATGCCCCGCTTGGTGGGAGCGTAGCTTGCCCTCTTCCTCGTAGTATTCGGCGACTTTGTCCATCATGAAGCCGAGTTCGCCCGTGTTCTCGCCTGTGGCGACCATATCCATCACCATCGGCGGGAAGACGCCCGTGCTGGCGAAGGTGTCGGCGATGCCGTAGCCCGCTTCCAACTTTGCGCCTGCTGGCTGGATACGACTGCGCAAGTACTCGTTGCTGGTGGCGTCGGCGGCGTAGCGTATCGCTTGTGAGAGGGGCAACCCTGCGCCGTAGAGTGCGCTGAGCGCACGGGCGAACCGCGCCAACGCTAACTGTCGTACTGTGAAGCCAATCCAGGGCAGGCTGACCGTCAGTAGCCCCCAGCCATATCGGAACCCGTGCGCCTGCATCGCCAGCCGAAATGACGCCCATATCGCGAACACTGTCAGCAAAATCTTTGCGTAAGTCCACCCGATGCGTGTGAGCGTCTCGCCTACAGGCGCGCCGCCCGGCGCGCCCACCATCGTAATCAGCGCGGGGATTAAGCCCGGTATGAGGATTGCGAAGAACAGCACCAGCTTCGGATAGAAGGTGACTCGGCTAATCAGGCGGCGCAGTTCCAGCTCGTTCTCTAAGTAGGTTGCGATTTGGCGCAGGGTCTGCTCCAGCGCGCCGCTGGTCTCGCCGACTCGTATCATGGCGCGCGCGATGGGTGGGAAGATGGCGGAATGGCGGTCGAATGCGTCGGCGAGCCGTTCGCCTGCGAGGATGGCGTTGCGGATGTCGGTGAGGGCGCGTCGGAGCTTGGGGTTGCCGCCGCGCGTGTTGCCCAGCGTCTCTAACGCCTGATAGATAGGCACGCCTGCGCCGAGCATCGCGGCGAACTGTCGGAAGAAGAGGGCGAGCGTTTTGAGCGGGACGCCGCCGAACAGCGGTTGCCACACGCTTTGATGCGCGGCGCGCACAGGCGTGACAGGCTCTGGCTCAGCGTAGAGCTCCAGCAGCCAGTAGCCCTGTCGGCGCACAGCGTCAGTCGCTTCCAAGCGCGTGGACGCCTCCACCGTGCCGCGCACCTCGCGTCCTTCAGGCGTCTGCGCGATGTATCGGAAGGTGGGCATCGCGCCAATTATACCAAGCGACTATTGCCCCTGAGGTTGCTGATTGAGTGGGATGGTGTAGGTTTCGGGCGCGCCTGGGGGCTGGATGCCGTATTCGCCAGTGCGTGGTTCCAAGCGCACATCGCCGATGCTGGGCGGCGGCGCGGGTTGCGTAGGCATGTTCTGACTGGCGGGCGGCGGCGCGTCGTAGCGGTTCGGCGGCGGCAGGTTCACCGCGCCTGTGTCGGGCGGCGCGCCCCCCGATCCGCCCGATTGACTTGCAGGCGGGTTCTCCATCACCACAGGCGGCGCGGCGCGCACCCCGCGCTCGATCTCTGTCTGCGCCTCGCGCTGCTGCTCGGCAATCGCGCGCTGCACATCTGCCTCCGTGTACGACCGACGCTGACAGCCCACGAAGACTAACGCCATCCACAGCGCCACAATACACCAAAGGACTCTACGCATAGCCATCTCCTGTTCAGGCGGGGTCTCGCTCCGACGCAGCGAGCGTCCCCAGCTGGTATTATGGCATATTCGCCTCGCCGTTCCAATCGCCCACACGCAGCACCTCGCGTTCTAATAGCACGCCGTAGGTTTCGTAGACCACGCGCTCGATATGTTGCGCCAGATGCTCAAAATCGCGCGCGGTCGCCCAGCCACGATTGATGAGGAAGTTGGCGTGCTTGCGCGAGACGCTCGCGCCGCCGACTGTGTAGCCTTTCAGTCCGCACGCTTCAATCAGGTAGCCTGCGGGCACGACGCCTGCCGCGCGCATCGGCGCAGGTAGGTTCGGAATCCGTTCGGCTAACGCGCGGTCGTACACATTCTTGAAGAAGCTGCCTGCCGAGGATTCGGGGGGCTGTTTGAGGATGCGTTGGCGTTGGAACTCGCGTGCGCGTTGCAAGATAGCGCGTCGGCAGTCGGGCTGCAGGCGCATCCGCACCGCGAGCAGGCTGGTCGGCGGCGCGTTCGGACGACGCAGGCGACTGTCGCGATACGAGAACTCCATCCACTCAGGCGGCACGCGCATGCGCACGCCTTCCGCCACCAAGTCCAGCTCAATCAGGAGGTCGGCGATGTTGCTGCGGTACGCGCCCGCGTTGGAGACCAGCGCGCCGCCAAGCGTGCCGGGAATGCCCACGGCGAACTCCAAACCGCTCAGCCCTGCCTGCGCCGTCTTCAAAAACACATCGCGGAACGCGACGCCCGTCTCCGCGTAGGTCTCCACGCCGATATCCATCCGTTGGCAGGCGTTGTAGACCACCAAGGCGTGCAGCCCCTTGTCGCTGACCAGAATGTTGCTGCCGTGCCCCATAATGAACAGGGGCACGGCGTGCTGGTGCGCCCAGAGGGAGATACGGGCGAACTCTTCGAGGGCGCGTGTTTTGTAGAAGAGCGCGGCGGGACCTCCCACGCGCAGGGTGGTGTGGCGACGGAGCGGCTCTGCACGGCGCGGAACGCCGATACAGAGCCGCGTCAGAGGTTCCAGCAGTGCGTCCCAGTTCATCCGATGGCGCGCAGCACCTTGCCCGCCTTGATACAGCGCGTGCAGACCCGGATGCGGCGCACGGTCTTGCCGCCGTTCACATACGCGCGCACCGTCTGCAGGTTCGGCGACCACTGGCGCTTCGTTTTCGGGGCGCGGTATCGCCACTGCCCCGAATGCTTGTGCTGGATACTGTTGCCGAACATCGGACCTTTGCCGCAGATTTCGCAAACCTGTGCCATCGTTGCCTCCTCGTTCTCAGTAGGTGATTATACCCTATGCAGCGTCTTTGCGCTGGGTGGGCGACTCTGCAGGTCGGGGAAGCAGCCCACCTGCAAGCCCTCAATCATGCTCACAGGTTCGCAATATCCGGGTTCAGTGCGTCCTGAACCGCAGAAGAACATCCCAACGACTTCCACGCCATGCGCGCCCGCTTCCAGCTGGGGCAGAATCATCTGCCCCAGCTTGTATGCCGCTGCGCGCGGCGTGATGAAC
>CALGZO010000197.1 GCA_937934465.1 uncultured Fimbriimonadales bacterium
TCGTGTCGGCGTTGTGGCGGCAAATCGAAATCAGGCCGACCGGCGACCACCGGCGGAGCTCCCCGGTTCTCTTTCACGAAGCGCTTGAGGTCGTGCGCTTTGGAATGGGGTGGCGTGACCAGCCATGGGAACGTGTTAAACGGAACGCTGCGTCGCGTCCGTTGCAGCGACGGGCCGCCCGCCCTTGGGGGAGGCTATGCGCCAGGCCAACAATAAAGTCCTGCAGACCTAACAACAGACGTGTACCAGGGAGCTAACCAACCCCCTGCGGCGTCGCCTATACTTTTCTGGTGATCGGCGAACAGCCTAAGCCGTTGAACACCAGCGCTCAGCCTGCGCGCTGTCGCTAGCGCGCAGACCGAGGTGGGGGGCAATTTCAGCGGGCTTCGAGATATCGCTCGATCGTCTCCATATCGGGGGCGCGGATGGTCATCCTGTTCGGGCCAGCAGCGATCCGGCTTGCCATTTTGCCGAGTTCCCCGCTCTGCCGGAACTCCTCGATGTTTTTGGCATCATCTGCCTTGAACACCCACAGGCGACCCTCGACGACGGCGGTCACGAACCCCGGCTTATCATGGGGACTGCCAAGGCTCACCGGCCCCGACGCAACGGCGACGGAGGTGAACAGAACGGCACCACACAGAGACGCCAACCAGGTTCGCTGCATTGTCTCCAACTCCCGGCAAAACATGACACGCGGGGATTTAATACAACGCTGTGCCAGCGACGATGAAATTTCGATGAAGACGTGCCTGTCTTTAGCCGTCGGAAATGAGGAGCGTTCGCAAGACGCCGTCTGACCCGGGGGTGCGCAGCGGTGGCGCGGCTGCTAAGACGGTTTCATCAAAGTTTCACAGAAGCTAAACAAGCATTTCTTGCGTCAACCCTATCATCCGCGCGTCGTTTGATCGATCGGGCGCGCCTCCGGTCGATCGTTTGCGTCGATTGGGGCCTGTTCGGCACGGTTTGGCGCAGTAAGCAAAAGGAGGGTGGTCTCATGAAAATGGTGCTGTTGGCTGGAATCGCGGCTGTTGCTCTGTCCTCACATGCCTTCGCGCAGGCGATCCAGATCGATCCGCAGCTTCCCAACTACACACCGGTAAGCGGCATTTCGGGGAGCCTAAAGTCTGTCGGCTCTGACACGATGAACAACCTGATGACATTGTGGGCTGAAGGCTTCCTGGCAATGTACCCGAATGTCCGGATCGAGATCGAGGGGAAGGGCAGCTCTACGGCTCCGCCGGCTCTGATCGCGGGAACGTCGCAGTTTGGTCCGATGAGCCGCGAGATGAACCAGCGGGAGCGGGACGCGTTTCAGCAGCGCTTTGGCTATCCGCCGGCTGTCATCCGTGGTGGGATCGATTCGCTTGCGGTGTATGTGCACAAGGACAACCCGATCCGGTGCCTGACCATGCAGCAGGTGGACGCGATCTTTTCCAAGACGCGTCGCGGCGGCCACCCGACGGACATCACCACCTGGGGACAGCTCGGCTTGACCGGAGAGTGGGCGAACCGCCCGATCAGCCTTTACGGTCGTAACTCGGCCTCCGGCACTTACGGGTACTTCAAAGAAGTTGCTCTTTTCCGCGGCGACTATAAGGACCAGGTGAAGGAGCAGCCTGGCTCGTCAACGGTCGTGCAGGGTGTTGCGTCTGACCGGTTCGCCATCGGCTACTCCGGCATTGGCTACAAGACGGCCGACGTGCGCGCTGTGCCGCTTGCTTCTAAGCCGGGCGAGACCTGCTACGACGCGACGGTCGAGAACGCAGTGGCCGGCGACTATCCTCTCGCGCGTTTCCTTTATGTCTACACCAACGCTAACCCGAACCAGCAGATGGACCCGCTGCGTCGTGAGTTCATCCGCTTCATCTTCAGCCGTCAGGGTCAGGAAGCGACCATCAAGGACGGTTACTTCCCGATCACGCGGGCCATTGCCGAGGATGACATGAAGGCAATGGGCTTGTCGTTCGCTGGAAACTGACACGGTCGGCAGGGAGCTGGGCGCGTTTGCCCGGCTCCCTTGGACAGGCTCGCATTCTGCGGACTGCGTCCTGCTCACCAAAGAAAGGGACCAGATCGATGCCCCCCGACACAGCCCCGCCCGTCACCGAGCGTATTGGCATTCGTCGTCAGAATCGCATGACGCGGCGGTCCGTCGTCATCGCTGATCGCTCTGCCAACGTGATTATCAGTGTCGGCGGGCTGCTCGTCATCTTCGCCGTCTTTGCCATTATGGTGTTCTTGGCCCAGGTCGCCGTTCCTTTGTTTCGCGGGGCCGAGCTGAACGGTTCCGTGGAATACAACATGGGAACTGCGGGGACGTCGACGCTGATGATTAACGTCGATGAAAATCGTACGATCGCCTTTGCCCTGCAGAAGGATGGCCGTCTGGTGCGCGTGCATGCGCCGACGGGCAGCATGTTAGCGGAGGATAAGTTCGATTTCGGCGGCGAAGTCACCAGTTTTGCGCGGACGCTGCGGCGTGACCAGGTGCTCTTCGGCTTTGCCGATGGGTCGGTGCGCTTCGGGCGCTTTGATATTTCCGCTGTTATTCGCGACGCGACGGTTATTCCCTCCGGTGCCCGGCAGCTCGATGCGCGCGACGTAACGGACGGGCGCCAAGTCTTTTCCCGTATCCCTGGAGATCAGGTGCGGGTTGTCACGGTTGATCTCGCCCTCGATGACCGGCAACGGATTTCGAGCGTGCCGATTATCGCCGCCGATCTTCGGGTGGGCGGAACGGTTGAGCGGCCTGTGCGGTCGTTTGTGACGATCGATGCTGCCGGTGTGGTGCGGCTGTCGCGTGCGGAAGGGCGCCTGAACCTGATGACTCGGCAGATGAGAACGGTCGTTCGTAACTCAGAACTGCCGCCCCTGCCTCCGGGAACCGTTCCCAAATCCGTCCTGCTCACGGAGGGTGCCGATACCGTGGTGGTTGGGACGGTGGACGGTGTGCTGTACCGCTACGACACTCGGGATTTCGACAATCCGAAGCTCGTGGAGCGCTACCAAGCAACGCGTGGTGGCGAGCAAATGACTGGTATGTATTTTCTCATCGGCGAACAATCCCTTGTGGTGACGGGGTCCAGGGGCACGGTCGATATCTTTTTCGTGCTTGAGCGGCCGAATGCGCGCGGCACGGATGGGTCGGAATTTGTTCTCGTCAGTCCGCTTGAGCCGCATGCTGGATCGGTCGGCGCGGTGAGCGCGTCGACACGCAGCAAGATGTTCATCACTGCCGATGCAGGCGGCAATGTGTGGCTTCGGCACCGCACCTCGGAACGGGTGCTTTTGCGGCTCGCGAAATCTGACGTCGTTGGTGGGTATGAGGGATTGGTGCTATCCCCGCGTGAAGATGCGATCATCGCTTTGACCAATACAGGCAAGGCGACCTATTGGACGATTTCTGCGCCTCATCCCGAAACGACCTTGCATACGCTCTTCGGGCGCGTCTGGTACGAGGGATATCCTGAGCCGACCTTCACCTGGCAATCCTCCTCGGGCTCTGACAACTTCGAGCCCAAACTCAGCCTCGTGCCGCTGATCTTCGGGACTTGGAAAGCAACCATCTACGCGATGTTGTTCGCCGTCCCGCTTGCCCTTGGTGCAGCGATGTACTCGAGCGAGTTCCTGCATCGCCGTGTGCGCGCGGTGGTCAAGCCTGCCGTGGAAATGATGGAGGCACTACCGACAGTCGTGCTAGGCTTCATCGCTGCCCTCATTCTTGCACCTTGGGTTGAGGATTGGGTAACTGCTGTGTTGTTGGTCTTTTTCTGCATCCCGATTGCCCTTCTGGCCGCAGCCTTTATCTGGCAAATACTTCCTCGGAGTTTTATGCTTCGACTTGAGGGCATACCGAAATTGCTGGTGATTTTGGTTGTTCTCTATCTCGGCGTACAAGTAGCGCTTCTGTTGGCGGATGGTGTGGAGGCGCTGATCTTCGCTGGTGACATTAAGGCGTGGCTAGACGGGACGAGGGGAGGACCGCTTGGTTTCACCACTGCTTTGCTGACACCGCTCGCCCTGTTCCTCGTCCTTTGGCTGCGATCTCGGTTTGTTGACGATTGGCTCGACAGTGCGATCGGCGCGACCAGGCGGGTGCGTGCGGGCGGTGTTGCTTTTGGGCGATGGGCGGTCAGTTTGGCTCTCGCTGTCCTGGTTGCCTTCGTGGTCGCTCTCGGGCTAACCGCGCTCGGCTACGATCCTCGCGGCGGCCTTGTTGATACGTACGTGCAGCGAAACACGCTCGTTGTGGGCTTCATCATGGGCTTTGCCGTCATTCCCAACATCTACACGATCGCCGAGGACGCGCTGAATGGTGTGCCGGAACACCTGCGTGGTGCCTCTCTCGCCTGCGGTGCCACGCCCTGGCAGACGGCCGTGCGCATCATTCTGCCAACAGCGTTCAGCGGGGTCTTTGCGGCAATCATGATCGGCATGGGGCGCGCCGTCGGCGAGACGATGATCGTCGTCATGGCGGCGGGGAACACCCCAATCATGGAGTGGAATATTTTCAACGGTCTCCGCACGCTGTCCGCTAATATTGCGGTCGAACTGCCTGAGGCGGTGAAGGACGGCACGCTGTATCGGACGCTCTTCCTCGCTGCGCTTACTCTGTTCGCGATGACCTTTGTGATCAATACGTTGGCGGAACTGGTGCGGCAGCGTTTCCGCCGTAGGGCGGCGAGCCTCTGATACGCATCAGCAGGGAGGTGGCGACATGGCGATGGACGCGATTTCTTCTCCGGAAACGGCATCGACCGGGCGTGCCGGCACCGATCCGTCGCGCCGCGGCAGCCGGCCCTCGCCGCGTCTGTTGGAGGGCAAAACGCGCCTCATCGATCTGAAAGCGGAGGGGCAGCCGAACCTTTGGTTGCTCGGCGGCGCTCTGTGCATCGCGATCGTGATGATCCTCTCCCTGGTGCTGCTGGTGCTTTGGAACGGTTTGGCGACGTTCTGGCCCAAGCCGATTGCCGTCGTCACGCTGACGGATGGTTCGCTGGTGGCCGGAGAACCGTCGCGCACGGCCAGCTTCCGCGTCGGCCAGGAGGTGTTGGCGACACTGCCGCCGGAGGCGCAGGCCGAGATCGCGGCCAATGGCGGCTACGCCAGTCGCACGCTCTACCGGACCGGCAATTTCGATCTCTACGGCGACGATTTCCGCTGGGTGGCCGATTTCCAGGCGCGTGCCAAGGAGTTTCCGCGTGACATGGTGTTGTTCGAGCGCCAGGAATGGGGCGTGTTCGTTGGGCGGATCGCTTCATTTGTCCGCGATGGTCGCACGGTTCCTGTCACCGATCCTTGGGCCGACGAGGTTCGACAGGCGCACCGCGTGGCGCGAGACCGTTTTCTGCAGATCCGGTCAATCCAGCGTGTCGAGATCGGCGAGGTCAACCACTACCTCGAAAGTGAACGGCTTCGCCTGCGCAGGGCTGCGCTACAGTATTCCGAAGGCAGCCGCGAGCTGGAGGCGGCGCGTGCGCGCTTCGTCGAGCGCGAGGCATTCTATCAGCGGCAATTCGAGGAATTGTCCGCACGGGCCCAAGCCCTGATGCGCGAGCATGAGGCGGAGACGGTCACGCTGGTGGAGATCGGCGGGCGGGAGCGCGTTCAGCCGCTCGGCACCATCGTTCGCTTCTATCCGGCGAATGATGTGAACCTTCTGCAGAAGCTCGGCATCTACGGGTCTCGTTGGTTTGAGTTCCTGACTGACGAACCACGCGAGGCCAACACGGAAGGGGGTATTCTGCCGGCGCTGTTCGGAACCGTCGCTCTGACCCTGCTGCTTGTGGTGTTTGTGACACCTTTCGGCGTTATCACCGCAATCTATCTGCGCGAATATGCGAAGCAGGGACGGCTCGTGTCGGCCGTGCGCGTATCGGTCAACAATCTCGCTGGTGTCCCGTCAATCGTATACGGCGTGTTTGGTGTTGGTTTCTTCGCGTATACCGTAGGCGGATCGATCGATGCGCTGTTCTTCCCGGAGAAGCTGCCAAGCCCCACCTTCGGTACGGGTGGTCTTCTGTGGGCATCGCTGACCTTGGCGCTGCTGACCGTACCGGTGGTGATTGTCGCTTCAGAAGAAGCGCTGGCAGCAGTGCCCCGCTCCATGCGCGAGGGCTCCCTCGCGTGCGGCGCGTCGAAGTGGCAGACCATCCGCTACATTGTCCTGCCACGCGCCCTCCCTGGGATCATGACCGGAGTCATCCTCGCCATGGCGCGTGGTGCCGGTGAAGTGGCGCCGCTGATGCTGGTCGGGGTGGTCAAGCTGGCGCCAGAACTGCCGATCGATGGTTTCTTTCCCTTTATCCACCTCGAGCGCAGCTTCATGCATCTGGGCTTTCACATCTTCGATGTGGGGTTCCAGAGCCGCAACTCTGAGGCCGGCAAGCCGATGGTCTACACGACCACGCTGCTGCTGATTTTCCTCATCCTCGTGATGAACTTGACGGCGATCACGATCAGGAACCGGTTGAAACGAAAGTTCGCCGGCAGCCAGTTCTGACGCGAACGAAGGCGGGCAAGAGGGGAACATACCATGCCGGACACGATGCTTGCTTCTCCTGCGGAAGAATTTCCGCCCACCGAATATCATGTTCGGGTTGGTGGTCGCGGTGAAGCCGTCGAGATTATGGAGTTCAATCTCTGGTACGGGACCAAGCAGGCTCTGTTCGACAATACGCTCTCGATCCAGGCCGGTTTGGTCACGGCGCTCATCGGGCCGTCCGGTTGCGGTAAGTCGACGCTGCTCAGATCGCTCAATCGGATGAACGATCTGATCGATGGCCTCCGCATTTCGGGTACCATCAAAGTGGAGGGGGAAGACATCTACGCTCCGGGTGCGGATGTCATCGCAATCCGCAAGCGCATGGGCATGGTCTTCCAGAAGCCGAACCCGTTTCCGATGTCCATCTTCGAAAACGTGGCCTATCCCCTGCGAGTCGACGGCGTGCGCGACAAGGCCTTGGTCCAGGAGACAGTCGAGCGCAGCCTGCGCGGCGCGGCGCTCTGGGACGAAGTAAAGGACCGGCTCGACGACAGCGCACTCGGGCTCTCCGGCGGCCAGCAGCAGAGGCTCTGCATCGCACGCGCGATTGCGGGCAGCCCGGAAGTTCTGCTGATGGACGAGCCGTGCTCCGCGCTCGACCCGATCGCGACTGCAAAAATCGAGGAACTGATTGATGAACTGCGCGGGCAGTTCACCATTGTCATCGTGACTCACAACATGCAGCAGGCAGCCCGCGTCTCCGACAATACGGCGTTCATGTATCTCGGACGCGTCGTCGAGTACGGGGATACCGACACGATCTTCACTAAGCCCAAATCGCCCAGGACGCAGGACTACATCACCGGACGCTTCGGCTGACCGGAAGGAGAGCAGGCATGGCCGATCACACGGTAAAGTCCTTCGACGAAGCGCTGGAGCGGTTGCGCGACACGTTGCTCAGGCTCGGCGGTATTGCCGAGAAGGCGCTGAC
>CALGZO010000198.1 GCA_937934465.1 uncultured Fimbriimonadales bacterium
GCAGCGAGTAGCGCGGCTGGTAGCCCAGCGTGCGCTGGATGAGTTGGATGTCGGCATAGGAACGGCGGATGTCGCCTGCGCGTGGGGGCTGATATTCGGGTTGCAGCGGATAGCCCACCGCCTGCTCAATCGCCTGTAGCAGTTCTAACAGGGTGTAGCGCGCGCCGCTGGCAAGGTTGAACACTTTACCCACTGCGTCAGGATGCGTCGCGCCCAGCCAGATGCCCTGAATGAGGTCTTCGATATAAATAAAGTCGCGCACCTGCTTGCCGTCGCCGAAGATAATCGGCTTGCGGTCGGTCAGCGCGGCGGTAATCCAGCGCGGCACGACGGCAGCGTACTGCGAGCGCGGGTTCTGGCGCGGACCGTAGACATTAAAGAACCGAAAACAGACGGTGGGCACGCCGAACACGCGCCAGTAGTCTTGGCAGAGCAGTTCGCCGTAGTGTTTGCTCCAGCCGTAGGGCGAGATAGGCGCAGGGCGCATGCCTTCGCGTTTGGGCAGGCGCGGCGAGTCGCCATACACCGCCGCGGACGAGGCGAACACGAACCGCTCACACTCTGCCCGACGCGCCGCCTCCAGCAGCAGCTGCGTGCCGTACACATTCACCTCAAAAGTCTCGGTGGGCAGCTCCATCGACAGCGGCACAGATACCTGCGCCGCGAGATGGAACACCATCGCGCAACCGTCCACCGCCTCGCGTACTGCGTCGGGGTCGGCGACGCTGCCGCGCATAAACTCAATTGCATCCATCGCCTCGCGCAGGTTGTCCAAGTTGCCTGTGGAGAGGTCGTCCAACACGCGCACGCGCCCGTGCTGGAGCAGAAACCGCGTCAGGTGCGAGCCGATGAAGCCCGCGCCCCCCGTCACTAAAAACCGCCGATCAGTATGCGCCATCGCCCTTCAGAATCGCCGGGATTGTGCGGAGCAGGATTTTGATATCCAGCCCCAAGGAGATATTTTCCACATAATAGATATCGAGTCGCATCCACTCGTCGAAGGTGAGGTTGCTGCGCCCGCTCACCTGCCACAGCCCAGTGCAGCCCTGCGGCACGGCGAATCGCGTGTAATACTCGATCTTATCGAAGCGGTTCACATCGTAGGGCGCCATGGCGCGTGGTCCCACCAGGCTCAGGTCGCCCTTCAGCACATTAAACAGTTGCGGCAGCTCGTCGAGGCTGTATTTGCGGATGAATCTGCCGATGCGCGTCATGCGCGGGTCGTCTTTGATTTTGAACGCGCCGCCCTGCTTCTCGTTCATGTGCATAATCAGGGGCTGGAGTTCCTGCGCGTTGCAGCGCATCGAGCGGAACTTATACATGATGAACGGCTTGCCGTAGCGTCCGAGCCGAATCTGTCGGAAGAAGATGGGACCAGGCGACTCCAGCCGAATCAGGAGCGCAATGAGGAGCATGATTGGCGAGAGCAGGATGAGCGCGACTGACGAGCCAACGATATCGATGAGCCGTTTCCAGAAGGCGTGCGGGACTTTGACTTCGGGGATATACTCTGCGAAGGGCGAGTAGGCGGGCGCGTGCGGGCGCGTGGCGTTCCTGCCCGCCGTCGGTTCTAAGGTCGTCGTACTCGATCGGCTGGTCATGTTAGGCTCCTTTCAGTTGGGGGCGCATATCTGCGCCCCCAGCGATATTGAGTTAGTCGCGTGGCGTGGTTTGTTCAGGTTCCGAGTCGTCCACGCGGCGGCTGGCAGCGGGTAGCGCGGCGCGTTCCGCCGCCCCGTTGCGCCCTCCAATCGCCCGCTGATAGCCCTTCTGGAAATGGCGGTACACGGTGCTGTCGTCGAGGCGTACCTTGTTCAGCACGACGCCCACGATATTCGCGTTGTGTTGTTTGAGGCGCGCGAGCATCTCGCGCGTGGCGTCAGTCATGCCTTGCCCCGCAGCATGCACAATAAGCACATTGCCTGCCGCCAAGCCGATTACGGTGCTATCGGCGAAGGTCGCGCCCGACGGCGTGTCGATGATGATGAAGTCCGCCACTTTTTTGAGCGTGTCCAGCAGCTGGTGCATTTCGGGTGAGCGGAGCAGGCGGATGGGGTTCTCAGGCGGTGCGCCCGCGCCGATGAACACCAGTCCCTCTACCGCGGTCTGCTGAACAGCTTGCTCCAGCGTTGCTCTGCCTGATAGGATATCGCTCAAGCCCGGATGGCTGGCGTCGGCACGCACGAGTCGGTGGAGTTGCGGGTTGCGCATATCGCCGTCGATAAGCACCACGCGCGCCCCGTCGCGGGCGAGGGTCAGCGCGAGGTTATAGGCGACGGTGGTGCGCCCCACATCGGGATCGGCGCCCGTGATGGCGACGGTAGGACCGTTCAACCGTCCGTTTGCCTCCATCAGGCTGGTGGAGAGCAGTTGGTAGGACGCGCTCAGCGGCGACTGCTCGGCGCGGTCACGCGAGAGTAGGGCACGGGTCAGACGCGGCAGCGCAGCGACCACTGGCACGCCGAACAGCGCCTCCGCTTGAGTGGGCGTGTAGATGCCCTGATCGACCTGCCCCAGCAACAACACAAGACCAGTGGAGAGAATCAGACTGAGCGCGAACGCGAGCGCGACGCGCAACGGCAGGTTCTTATCGACGGGGCGTGCGCCTGGCCCGTCGATAATCTTCACGAAGCCAGCGGTTTGCAGCTCGCTCTCGCGGGTGAGCGCTTCATCGAGTTTTTGCTTGAGCAAGCGCACTTTGCCCTCGGCGAGTTGCACCCTGAGCGTGAGTTCGTCGGCGATGCGCTGTTTTTCGGGCAAACCTTCCAGTCGCGAACGCATTTCGGCGAGTTGACTACGCAGCTCGTTCACGCGTTTTTCAGCGACCTGGGTCTCCACCATCGCCTGCAGGTAGTCGCGTTTGAGGGCTTCGTAAAGGTTGTTCAATCCTGTGGTCTCGGCGTCGAGGATCATCGCCTGTTGCTCGGCGATTTGGCGCTCCAGCTTTTCGATGCGCCCCTTGAGACGCAGCACTTCGGGGTGGTTGTCGCCGCGCCCCTGCGCGATTTGCGCTTGTAAATCGTTTTGAGCGCGCGCCAGCTCCGATTGCAGCTGTTGGAGAATGGGATTAGTACGTACCACCTTGCTTAGTTGGCGGTACTCACCGCCGCCAGGGCGTCGCTCCTCTTGGCGCAGCTGTTGGGTGAGCCTTGCCAGGCGTGCCGCCGCCGACTGACGCGCCACCTCCGCATCATAGAGTTGCAGCTCCGCCCGCGAAATGGACTGCAGCAGGATGTTGGTCTGGTTCTGCGATTGGATGACATCTTTGTTCTGGTTGAGGTACTCGCTCAGCTGACGGGTAGCGCGTTCGTACTCGCGCTGGGCTTGTTGATACTCCTGTTCCACGAACTCACGCGAAGGGCGGGCGGTCTGGCTGTTGAGCGCACTGTATTGCTCCTGGAACTTGCGCAGCAGCACCTCCATCACATATTGCGCCTGCCGCGGAGCGACCTCGATATCGCCATGCGTTTTAATGGTGATGCTGAGGTACTCGGTGTTCGGGATGGGCTTGATTTCCGTGCGTCGCACCAAGTCCACCACGCCTGCGAAGTCCTGCTCGTTGGGCGGGACGGTTCGTTTGATGCGTTCGGCAGGCTCCCACTGCCCGCTGTCTTTGATTTCGCGCCAAGTGCTGAGCAGCACGCCGTAGCTGCCCACCACATTCGCGATGTTCTGCAGGCGCGTAATCAGGTCGACTTGCAGCGAGTAGGGGTCGGGGTAAATCACGGTGCGGTTCGCCTGCAGC
>CALGZO010000199.1 GCA_937934465.1 uncultured Fimbriimonadales bacterium
CCCAAACCCAGACCCCGACTACGCGCCCAAGTCCTCCGACGCGCCGCACGCGGAGAAACCCCCGAACAAATCGCAAAGTATGTCCCCCTCCACCCCGACACCATCAAACGCCTACTCACACGCTTCCGCAAGTACCGACTCGCCGTGCTGGAAGACCGCCCCCATCCTGGACGCGCCCCCGTACTCACCCCCGAAATGCGCGCCACCCTCCTCCACTGCCTGCGTCAAGCCGACCGCGCGTGGACTTGCGCCCAACTCGCTGAACGGCTGCATCAGCAGTACGGCGTGCAGGTGCATATTGAGACCATCCGCCAGTTTCTGCGACGGGCAGGCTTTGTATGGCGACGCACTCGCTATGTGCCTGCCAAGCGTCTGACCCACAGGAGGCGTCCCTGCTGATGAAGACGCTTGGACAAGACTGTCCAAGCCACTTTGTAGCACGGACACTCCTGTCCGTGCACAGTCGTAGCGTCGGCGTCCCCGCCGACGACACGTAACCGTCTCGTTGTTGCGCCCTCACCCCCAGCCCCGCTCCCACAACGCAGGAGAGGGGAGTAAGCGTCGCGGCGCGACCAAACCCCGCGTAGGCAGACTCCCCTCCTACTGCGTGGGAGAGGGGGGGGGCGTGAGGGTGGCGCGCATTTCGGGAGTTAGCACAGGTGCGCGTCCAGGATGGGGGCGGTCTTCCAGCACAGCAAGTCGGTACTTGCGGAAGCGTGTGAGTAGGCGTTTGATGGCGTCGGGGTGGAGGGGGACATACTTTGCGATTTGTTCGGCGGTTTCGCCGCGTGCGGCGCGTCGGAGGAATTGGGCGCGTAGTCGGCGTCTGGGTTTGGGATGGGTATACTCGATGCGTTGCAAGTACGCCTCTTCAGTGGGCGTGAGCGTGATAGGTAATCGCTTTCGTGCCGGAAGTGAGGTTATTCCATACTTTGGCGGCGCTTTCAAATTTGAGGAACATAACGTGTGTACCCGAACCTGTTTCAACACGCTATCCCCAAACTCCTGCTCACACACGGGGGCGAAGAGGCATTCTGTAGAGCATAGCCCAGTCCAAGTAGGTCAGTTCAAGCAGGTATCCTTCGAGTATGCCAACATACACAGAGATTCGCGGTCGCGTCGCAATCGTCACGGGCGCAAGTCGGGGGATTGGACGCGCGATTGCGCTGAAGTTCGCGCGGGAAGGCATCGATGTGGTGATTGCCGCCAAGACCGCCGAACCCGATCCGCGCCTGCCCGGCACGATTTACACCGTCGCCGAGGAGGTAGAGGCGTTGGGGGCGCGCGCCCTGCCTATGCGCGTCGATGTGCGCGACGAGAACGCCCTGCAACAGATGGTGGACAAGACGCTGGAAACTTTCGGGCGCATTGATATCTTGGTCAATAATGCGGGCGCGCTCTGGTGGTATCCCGTGTTAGAGACGCCCCCGAAACGCTTCGACTTGGTGATGCAGGTGAACCTGCGCGCCTCGTTTATCGCCTCGCAACTCGTGCTGCCCCATATGATAAGCCAGCGTTGGGGGCACATTATCACCATGTCGCCGCCGATAGACCTGCAGGTGTTGCCGGGCAAAGTCGCCTATATGATTAGCAAGTTCGGCATGACGATGCTCGCGTTGGGGTTAGCGGAGGAGGTGCGTGAGCATAATGTGGCGGTGAACGCGCTGTGGCCTCGCACGCTAATTGAGAGCCAAGCGACCATCGCGTGGGGGCTGGGCACGCCCAAGCAGTGGCGCAAGGCGGATATTATGGCGGACGCCGCGTTCGAACTCGTGCGCCGCGAGCCGCATACCTGCACGGGCAACGCTTGGATCGACGAAGACCTCATGCGTGAGGCGGGCGTCTCGGATTTCTCTGTCTACAACTGCACGCCCGACGGCGAGCCGATGGAGATTATCTGGGAAGGCGTGCAGGCGGGCAAGCGCGAGAGCGGAGGCTAATCAGGAGGTATCCTTCTTAACGCGCTCTTAACGCAATTGCGTGCGCGGTTCGGCAGGTTTCGCGAACCTCAGGATTGAGAACGCGCCTGCCGATACCGATAATTGAGTTGTCGCTCTGACAAGAGCAGGAGAGAACCGATTATGACCTCGCGCGAACGCATCGAACAGGCGATAGTCGGCGGCGCGGTTGACCGCACGCCGTATTGCTTCTGGTACCACTTCCGCACGGAAGAGTGGTTCCCCCCAGCACTGCATGCGGAGTACCGCGCCCCCGCAAGCGAACCTATCTTGCAACAGTATATTGAGGGGATGAGCCGCGCCACCTACGAGTTCTGGCGACGCTATCAGCCCGACCTTTTGAAGGTGATGCACGACATCCCCTACGAGACGCCCACAGGCTTCTCCTTTGTGCATACCGCCGACGATTGGGCAAAACTGACGCCCTTAGAACCTGACACGGGACACTTCGGCGCACAGATCGAGATGCTCCGACGCCTGCGCACGATGGTTCCACGCGATGTACCGATAGTGGAGACTGTGTTCAACGCCTTCTACTACGCGAACAAGCTGTGTGAGGGTAAGTTATTAGAGCATCTCGCGCTCGCGCCTGACGCCGTGAGGCAGGGGCTGCAGACGATTCAGGCGAACCTGCAGTGCTACGCGAGGCTGGCGCTGACCATCTGCGACGGGATTTACTA
>CALGZO010000200.1 GCA_937934465.1 uncultured Fimbriimonadales bacterium
GCCTCGTGTTCCCCACAGGCGCGGACCGCATCCACACCCCCCAAGAACGGCTAATTCTAAATAACTTCTACCTGTGCGGCGAGGGCGTGCTACAGACCGTACTCCACTGGGGCAAAATGCACGCTGCGCAGTAGCCCCAACATAGCACGGACAATCCTGTCCGTGCGCAAACGCTTGGACTAAAGTCCAAGCCACCGTAAATCCTGTCCGTGCCTAACGCTTGGACTAAAGTCCAAGCCACGCTGTAGCACGGACATTCCTGTCCGTGCCTAAACGCTTGGACTGGAAAGTCCAAGCCACAGTTGTAGCACGGACAATCCTGTCCGTGCCTAAACGCTTGGACTAAAGTCCAAGCCACCGTAAATCCTGTCCGTGCCTAACGCTTGGACTAAAGTCCAAGCCACGCTGTAGCACAAACATTCCTGTCCGTGCGCAAACGCTTGGACTAAAGTCCAAGCCACGAGTGCGTAGGTGCGACGACACTCCTGTCGTCGCACCGAGATACGCTCTCAGTACGCTAAGCGTTGCGCTCCTACAGTGTCCACTGGCTCACATTCAGCGTGCCAGACTGCACATTCCCCGAGAAGCTGTAGTGAGTGCCGTTGACTCCTGCGCCGCTGGTGAAGCTGAAGCTCACTGTGTCGTCGCCCTCGAAGTTGTCGGTGAAGGTGACGATGAAATCGCCCACCGTGAGGTTGCCGTTGAATCGCTCAGGGGTGAATCCCCAACGCCCCAGCTGACCCTTGCCTTCCACTCTAACCACTCGCGACTCGCTATCCTCATCAACCGTTATGGAGCTGATGGAGCGGATGCGCATTCCCTGTGTGCGTCCGTTCGATGTCCACGCGAAGCTGCCAAGTCCGTAGTAGCGATTGGTGCTGCCCTGTTGGCGTCGCATCGCGTTGAGCTGAAAGTCGAATCGCGTGTTTGAGCTGTCGAGCGCGTAGCCGCGCGTTTGGATGCGCGTCACTACAACGCTTGCAAAGGCGATTGCCGTGAGTGTCAGCGCCGCCACGGCGCCCAGTGCCTTCAGTCGCATAGTGAACCTCCCATCTATGGATTTGAGGATGTGAACTCCCCAGTGGAGTGTTCCATGCCAGCGCCGTGGCGTATTCGCAAAAAATGACAGGTTTCGTGCGAACCTACTCGAACGGGCTTCGCACAGGCAGCTCAATCGCTGGTTCGTGGCGGTGGTCCTGTCAAGCGCGTGGTAGCTATCGTAGAGCGCCTTGAGATACTGGCTCGATACGCCGTGTCATGGTTTTGGCAATCCGAGCGCGCTCATCCAGTCGAGCAGTTTCTGACGGCGTGTGTTGTCGTCTTGCGGGAGTTGGAGTGGGCGTCCGCGCGTATCGACCACCACGCCCACCACGCCGCCTTCTAAGGTCGCCTCGGTGGGTTTGCCCTTGCCTGCGCCGACATCGAATCCGCGCGCGGGGCGCAGCGTCGCCTGCAGGGTCTCGCCCACGCCCAACGGCAGCACGCGCAACTCGCCGTATCGGAAAGTCTCGCTCTTGCCGTTGTATTCAATCGTGAGGCACGGTTCGCCCTCCTTGCCCTGACCGACAGGCGCGACGCACGAGCCGAGCCGAATCAGGCAGTCGCGGTCGAACACCTGCGCCGCCGCTTCAGGGTGAACGGTCGACAGCACGCCGAGCTGAGGCATCATGAAGATGGAGTCGACGGCGAGCATCGTGACGCCTTCAGGCTGATAGGCGTCCATCATCATCAGGGCGGACTGGGCGCGTTTGGGCGCGTGGCTCAGCACGCCGCCGCTGCCGATAATCATATCGAGTGCCATCATCTGCACGAGCGTCTTGCCCGTCTCGGTCTGCTCCAACGCCTCGCCGATGGTGCGCTGCTGCTGCACGCCTTTCAACCCGCGCGCGAGCTGCTTGTGGTGGATAAACGCCAACCGCAGCGCCTCGCGCGAGACCGCCTGCTCCAGCAACAGGTCTTCGTAGGTTTGTGGAATGGTGGTCGGACGAATCATCTTATTGCGCAGGCGGTTGCGCACTTCGTACTCCTCAATTTGGAACGGCAGCCAGCGGCGGATGTTCTGGATGCCCGCCTCCAGCATCACATTACAGATAGAATAGCTCATGCCAAGGTTCGCGCTGACGGTGCGTGTGTAGTTGCCGCTGAACACCGAGAACACATCGGTCGTCGCGCCGCCGATATCTACGCCCAAGATGTTGATGCCGCGCTGTTCGGCGATGGTCACCATAATCTTGCCGACGGCGTTCGGCGTGGACATAATATCGGCGGATGTCCAGGTCATGAGTTTCGAGTAGCCTGGCGCTTGCTGCATTACATGCTCTAAGAACAGTTCGTGGATGGCTTCGCGGGCGGGCGCGAGGTTCTCGCGGTCGAGGTCGGGGCGGAGGTTATCCACGATGCGCAGGTCGAACCGTTCACTGAGTAGGTGCTGGATTTCCTCGCGGGCGTCCTTGTTGCCTGCGAAGATGACGGGCAGGTTCATCGTGCCGAAGCGCGGGCGCGGGTCGGCGGCGATTAGCAGCTCGCCCAGCTCCACCAAGTGGGTGATTGTGCCGCCGTCCGTGCCGCCCGACAGCAGCACGATATCGGGGCGCAACTCGCGCAGGCGTTGGATTTTCTGGTAGTCTTTGCGTCCATCGTCGATGGCAATCACATCCATGATAATCGCGCCTGCGCCGAGCGCCGCGCGTTGCGCACTCTCGGCGGACATCTGGCGCACCACGCCCATCACCATCATCTGCAGCCCGCCGCCTGCGCTGGAGGTGGACAGATACAAGTCCACGCCGTGCGTATCGTCTACTTGGGGCGTGAGAATTTTGCCGTCCTTGATAAACTTGCGTCCCGTGAGGTCTTCCAACTCGCGTGTGGCGTTCAGCACGCCGATAGTCACATCGTCGAAGGGGGCTTCGACGGTGGTGGGCGCCTCGCCGCGATTAATGAGCCGATACTCCTCGCCGCGCTTCTCAATCAAAATCGCTTTCGTAGTTGTGCTGCCGCAGTCGGTTGCCAAAATCGAGCGCACTTCCGCCATAGGCTCTCTCTCCTGCCCAGCGTCGGGGCAATTGGGAGTATACCTGAAACCGATGGGTATAATTTAGCAGCCGATGCCACACGAGAAACCGTTCGATATCTTTGCCACTGAAAGGCAAGCGGTCAAAGAACGCCTTGACCGCTTTATCAATAAACAGCGGGTACATATGTATAAACCGATTCAAATTGCGGAAATACTATACCGCGTGAGGCAGGGCGAGCTCAAGTCGGAAGATCTAGATAATCGCGAATCGTATCGCAATCCTTCAAAGCGCTGGCGTGATGACATCACTCGCAAACTCGTAGGAAACATTTGCACATCCTCGCAAAAGTTTCAAGACAACCTCTTTGAGGACAATGCAGTCCCACCCTCGTTCCTCAAGCAGTTGGATACAATCAATCGCCAACATAACGGGATTGTTGAGCGATATATCTATCAGCAGTTTGCCAAGCGCCTGAAATTCATCTTCCAAGTTCGCGAGTATCTTCAAACACATCCTAAAAAGTTTAGTATAGAGAAATTTCTCGCGCACTTTGAGAACAAAAACGCACTGAGGCGAAGTATTGATAAAGCCTACGAGATTGCGGTCTACGCACTGTTCAACGCTGTTTTGGAAGAGTTGGATGTTGCTGTAGAGATTACGCTAAATCCCCAAAGACTAGCTAATTACCCAGAGTTTGCGAGCCTAATGAGTTTACTGCTCGGTCTGTCTGAGTCCACGCCGCGTCGCAGTGTGACTGCGCGTTTGTTCCGATCTGGTGTTGCTAACGCTGCCGATCGCGGTATTGACATGTGGGCAAACTTCGGACCAATTGTTCAGGTCAAGCATGTGACGCTATCGAGGGAAGTTGCTGAGGATGTTGCGGAGTCCACCACTGCTGAAGAGATAGTTATTGTCTGTCGAGACGCCGAGGCTGAAACTATACAACTGGT
>CALGZO010000201.1 GCA_937934465.1 uncultured Fimbriimonadales bacterium
CTGTTGCTGTTGGAGCACCCGCCCGTGATTACGCTGGGCAAGGCGTTCCACCCCGAACACCTCCGCTTCGCCCGCGAATTCTACGCGCAGCAGGGTATCGAACTGTATCCCACCGACCGCGGCGGCGATGTGACCTGCCATAACCCCGGTCAACTCGTGGGCTACCCGATTTTCGACATTACGCAGCGCGGGCGCGACCTGCATCGGTTTTTGCGCGACTTGGAAGAGACGCTGATACGCGCTCTTTCTGAGTTTGGTATCGAGGCGCACCGCGAGGCGGGCTACACAGGCGTATGGACTGGCGACGCCAAAATCGCCGCGATTGGCATCAAGGCGTCCCAGTGGGTCAGCATGCACGGCTTCGCGCTGAATGTGAACAACGACCTACGCTTGTTTCAAACGATTGTGCCCTGCGGGATTGCTGACCGCCCTGTGACCTCAATCGCACAGGTACTGGGGCGCGCTGTGTCGATGGAATCGGTGAAGCAGGCTGTTGTCAGGGCGTTCGAGGCGGTGTTCGAGAGGCGACTCATCTGGCAACCCTCCCCCTCGTGAGCGAATTAAGTCCCTTCCCTGCTCCCTCTTGAGTTGAAAGGGTATAATCGCCCTATGAAACGCTTGCTGGCGCTGAGTTTCAGCCTGTTGCTGCTGTGGGCGTGGGCAGACCGTCCGCTGTGGATGAGCCGCGCCGAGACCATCACCCCGACCGACCTTCGCGCGCATCTGGAGTTTATCGCCTCCGACGCGCTGGAGGGACGCGATACCCCCTCGCGCGGGCTGGAGATTGCAGGGCTTTATATCGTTTCGCACCTGCAACGCTGGGGCGTGAAGCCCGGCGGCGAGAACGGAACCTACTTCCAGCCGCTGAACTTCCGCATCGACGCCATCAACACAGGCGAGACGCGCATTCAGGTGGGGACGCGCTCGTTCGAGTACGGGGTGGATTTTGTGGCGCGCCCTGTCGCACTGAACGCAAGCGCGCCGCTGGTCTATGTGGGCAACGGCTGGTCAAACCCTGACAAGGGCATCGACCCCTACGCAGGCTTGGATGTACAGGGCAAGGTGCTGGTGGTGCAGGCAGGCTATCCGCGCGAGGTTGTAGAGAATTTCGGCAACGAATCCGAACTGGGGTGGCGCAGCCCCGAACAGAACGCCCAAGAGAAGGGCGCGCTCGCCCTACTGCGGATTGACCCCAGCGACATGGAGCGCATCGACCGAATCGAGCGGGCGTGGAGCGTGCGGCGCACGGTGGAAACTCTGCAGCCCGCGCCTACGATACCCGTCATCGTCGGCTCGGCAAGGCTGCTGGATGCGCTCTTTGCAGGCGAGCGCGTCTCAGCGGCTGAGCTTATCCAACGCGCGTCGGGCGGCGAACCTGCGCCCAGCTTCGCCCTCAGCTCCGACAAGCGTATCGCGGTGAATATCAGCGTGCGCACGCAGCAGGAAACCGCGCACACCGTGATTGGGATTATCGAAGGCTCAGACCCCGCGCTCAAGCGCGAATATGTGTCGCTGGGGGCGCACTTAGACCATGTGGGCGTGGCGAGCCGCGGCGAGGGCACGAACCGCATCTACAACGGCGCGGACGATAACGGCTCTGGCTCGGTCGCGCTGCTCGAAATCGCCGAAGCGTTCGCCACAGGCGCGCGCCCGAAACGCTCCATCCTACTGCTGTGGTACGCAGGCGAGGAGAAGGGACTGCTCGGCTCGCGCCTGTTCGTGGAACGCCCCACCGTGCCCCTCGAAAACATCATCGTGAACATCAATCTGGACATGGTGGGACGCAGCAAAGCGGCGGGCGACACGAACCCACGCAACCGCGACCTGTCGGGACCGAACGAGGTGTATGTCATCGGTCCGAATGTCGCCAGCCCCGACATCGGCGAGGTGATGAACCGCGTCAACGAGCAGTACCTGCGGATGGAGCTGAACCCCGTGTACGACTCGCTGCAGCACCCTGAACAGCTCTTCTTCCGCAGCGACCACTACAGCTTCGTGAGCAAGGGTATTCCCGGAATCTTCTTCTTCTCGGGCTTGCACGCCGATTACCACCAAGTGACGGATACAGTGGAGAAGATCGACTTTGAGAAGATGGCGCGTGTGGCGCGCACGGTGTTCGGGCTGGCGTGGGAGTTGGCGGACGCGCCAGAGCGCCCTGCGCGAGTGAACTTGGAGCGTTTGGAGCGCCGACGATGAAACCGACACAAGACGCCTTAGCGCAGGCGGCGGCAGCGTTGGAGCATGCGCTGAAGGGACTGCATTTGCCGTTCGACGCAACGCAGTTCCAGTGGGCGGGCATTCTGCCTGTGGAGTATAAAGAGCATGCGGGCGACGCGCGCGGGATGGGCTGGCGCGGCGTGACGCGCTACAGCTTGGGACGCCCCCCCTACATCGACGCCCAGTTCGCGTTGCGCTACTTCGAAATCGCGCCCGACGGCTACTCCAGCTTGGAAAAGCACGCGCATGTGCATCTGGTTGTGGCGATACGCGGGCGCGGGCGTGCGCTGGTGGGCGAGCGAGTGTACGAACTGCAGCCTTTTGATCTTTTGTATGTGCCCCCCAATACGCCCCATCGCTGGGTGAACCCTTACTCCGAGCCGTTCGGGTTCCTATGCCCTGCCGACGCCGAGCGCGACAAGCCGCAGCCTGTGTCCGATACAGAATGGGAAGCGTTGCGGGCGAACCCTGAGACCGCGCCCTATGTGTTTTAGGGGCTAAGTCGCAGCGGCTCCTCGCCTTTGCGGATCCAGCCGCGCTGTCGCGCGAGCGACTCCCGCCCCAGATCGGTCTGCACGCGCTGCAGCTGTTCAATCAGCTCGCGTTCCTGCTGTTGGAGCGCGAGCAGCTCACGCTCCGCCTGCGCTCGCTCGCCCTGCGTCTGTCGCCACTTTCCTATCAGTTCAACCGTGCGCGGCGTCATCCCTGTGAACATCAGAACCGCCACTGCCCACAACACCAAGACGCCAAGCAGGTTGTACCTCCCTGTCTTTGCCATATTGCCTCTCCGTGCCCATAACTATACCACAGGATGTATACGATTCCTGCTACAATTGGGCAATCGGAGGGGTGAAAACGCGCTACTTGTAGGGCGTTTTCTTGGCGATTTGGGCGAGGGTCAGCTCGCGCATCGATTGCTCGGCGTAGTCGCGTAGCCCAATCCAGAAGAAATGCGCGGCGCACGGGTGCGTTGCAGAGCAGACGCGGTTGCGATCCAGCAGGCAGTGCGGCTTCTCAATCAGCCCCTCCACGGCAGACACGATGTCATAGAAACTGATTTCGTCGGGGGGGCGGCACAACATAAAGCCGCGCTTCGAGCCACGAAACGAACGCACGATGCCCGCGCGGGTAAGGTCGTCAAAGATGTTGTAGAGGAAGTGCTGCGAGATGCCTGTCTCTTCCGCAATCTCCTTGACAGTGACAATCGCCCCCTCGCCACGCTGCGCCAACCGCGCCAACGCCGCGATTGCATACTCCGACCGCGCTCCCAAATCCAATAGTTTAGTCATGACCAGTCGTCCTCGCGCAGTTAGTTGAGTAAATTATACCACGGAACTCGATAGGCTATGAAGTCGCGCGTTGTTTGCGACCGAGCATCAGCCGCCCACCTATCGCGAGCACGCCTAATGCGCCTATGGGGAAAATCCAGTCGCTGACGCGCTCCCAGAGGGTGTATTCCCCACGCGCGATGCGTAGCCCCCGCTCAATATGCGTCGGGGTGAACTCGGTGCTGAACTCGTAATGTCGGACCACGCCGTCGCTATCCAAAAAGATGAGCATGTCGCCGTGGTCTTTCACCTGCTCGGAGACATAGGTGAATCGGAAGTCGAGGGCGTCCAAGAATTTGAACAGCTCGTTATCGTCGGGGATGACGGCGATGCGCCAGTTGGGGCGGTTCAGGTGATGTGCGCGTTGGAACGCCGCCATCGCTGCACGATCCTCCTTGGGGTCGAAGCTGAAGCTCACGATTGTGCAAGCGTCTTCGGCGAGGTTCAGCTGCTCCAGTGATTTCTTGAGGGTGCGGCTAATCACGATACACGCGCTGGGGCAGCCCGCGTAGATTGGACTGAGGATGACGGGTTTGCCGCGCAGGTCGCTCAGGCGGAAGGAGCGTCCTTGTGTGTCGACGAACTGCACATCGGGCGGCGCGGTTCCTAAGGTTTGGCTCAGGTTGGGTGGGATGCCCTGCCCGAAGGCAGAGCATCCCAGCGTGAATGACAGGAGGTATCCAGCAAGCCTTCTCATGGGAGTTTCGTCTGCTCTTTGAGCGCCGATTGCGGCACGAGGTTGTTCCCGATACTCTGGTAGCCTGCGGACTTCGCCAGCACGCCGCGCGTC
>CALGZO010000202.1 GCA_937934465.1 uncultured Fimbriimonadales bacterium
GAGGCGCACGGTGCGCCCCAGCCCACGCGCCAAGGCATAGCCCAGCCTGCCCAACCGCTTCGCCCTACGGATGTCCCGCGCCGAACGCTCCACTGCCACGCAAGGGATTATACCAAAACAGGCAGGAGATTGGCAACGAAACGCATACTTAAAATTTTGGAGGCAAACATGATTTGGCGGACGACATTAATCGGCGTCTTGGCTTTGTTAGTCGCAGCGCACGGAAACGCACAGCGCGTCTCTGCGTCAGGCATCCGTACCGATGATGGATTCAGTTGGCCCTACGGCACAGGTCCCGTTCAGTGGCTGCGCTTGCGCGCGGACACAAGTGTTCGTCCAAGAACCGCGCTCTATGCGTGGGCGTCGCAAATCCAGATTACGGAAGGGGGCGATCCCTTTGGGCGCGTTGCGTTGCTGTGGAGTGGATGGGAAAACAACGCTGGCGACCGCACGGAATATTGGCTCAAGTGCGCCTACAAAGCGCAGCCCATCTACGAAGCAGCCCATCTCTACGATGTCTTCAACTGCGGTGATGGCACATTCAAAGGGCGGCTGTGGAACGAGCAATACTTTTCGTGGCAACCTCGCTCGATTGAGGTAAGCCTGTTCGCTGCCAACGCCCCTCTCCCGTTCTTGGCGGACTTCCAACAGCCCCAGTGGACGGTTGGTGGAACCGACCTCATGCCCAACCGTCCAGGCATTCAAGTGGATCCGCTCCTGACGCCCAGACTTGAGATTTACTATTTCTCTGGGCGTGCGACGGCGCGTCGTCCACTGATTGAGGGGTTCCGACGCGCGATTGGCAAAGACCTGTACGCTACCGAGTCGCGCCCCTCCCCGTTCCGCGACCGTGTTTCATTACATGCGTTTGCTACGCTCAGGGTCAACAACGATGCGCCCCAAACCCTGTGGAACTATCCCGTCTATGTTGAATGGACGCCCTATGACGGCACGGTTGATCGCTTGTTAGGTTTCACTCACCGCAGCAACTCCATCCCGTTGACAAACTTTCCTTTGGGAACGAAGTTGACGCTCGCGTATCAGGTGAACATCGATCGGTTGCCGTACAACAAGTTCGACCAACCGTTGAATGCGCCCACGCGCGAACCGATTGACGACCTGCGCGATGGCGAGAACCTTCACTTCGACCTCAAGCGGCTCAACTACAGCTACAGCGGCGCTATCAGCGGAGGCGGCAGCGTGAGCGATGGAGAGGCTCCGCCTATCTGCGTGCCCAAGCCGCAAGGCACGCTGAACATTACAATCAACTTGCGCGACTTCATTCGCGATTTGCCCTTCGACTTGAATGTTACACTCTCAGGGGTGCGCGTGGCTCCCGATATTGTGCGCTGGAGCTTCGATGTCTCGCCGAACCGATGCGTCAATATCGATGGCGTGAATGTATTAGTCAAACGCCTCTGGGGCCAGCTGACGGCGCGCCTGCAGGTTATTCCTGCCTCGGCAGACACGGTGTGCGAGCGTTATTACAACCTGCGCCTTGTCCCCGAAGGAGGCGACTCAGGCAACTGGATGAACGGCGAGCTGTACGCGCTCTGCTTCGAGAACGCTGCCGCGCGCGTAAATGTTGCCGTGCGGAATGTCGACTATGTCGGCTTTGCTGGCGGAGTCTTCCAGCAAAACGACCCGCGGGTGCTGTACCGAGGCGTCTTCTCGGAAGTCGTTGAGATTATCCGCCACGGCGATGTCAACGGTGACGGATGCGTCAACGACGCAGATTTGCTAACTGTGCTGTTCAACTTTGGCGCTGAGGGCAACCACCCTGCCGACATCAACGGAGACGGACGCATCGATGACGCCGACTTGCTAATCGTGCTCCTGAGATACGGCAACGGCTGCTGAGCATATAGAGGTTCCTCACCTTCGCTCGGAGTGTCAGGCTTGGCGCTCCGAGCGATTACTGTTCTGCCGAGCGCACTGTACGCTCAGTCTCTCCGCCTTGGTAGGTCGGCTTTCTCAAAAAAGGCGCGGTTGCGCTCGGTGAACACTTGCTCGCGGAACGCCTCCAGCAGTCGCTCCGCCTCCGAGCGGAATCGGAACGAACCCGTCACATCGCCCTGCCACACATCCTCGATCACCCAGTCGGGCACGGGCATATACACGATTGGCTCGGGCGCGGCGATACGCACGCTTAGCACCGCAGGTCCGAGACTGGCGTCTTGGAAAATAAATTCCAGCACAATCGCGTCGGGGAGAAAGTTGCTCGCCCCGACTTGCACTGAGGCACGGCGTTGGCACTCTTTGAGTTGCGCGGCGTCGTATGCGCCGATTGGCGGCGGGCTGCCTGCTTGAAGCGCGGCGTGAATCGATTGGATTTGGTCGCGTACAAACTCGCGCAGCGTCATAGGCGTCTCCGATAGCGTAGGAACAGCTCGTTCTCGTTGAGGTAGACCGAGAGCAGTTCGTAGTGCGGCGCGTGTTCACGGGGTAAGCCTGCGCCGTCGACCATCGTGGGCAGGTGCGCCCCGCCTTTGACGCGCGGCGCCAGCGTCAGGAAAATCTCGTCCACCAGCCCCGCCTCGAAAAAGTAGTAGTTCAAGCTGCCCCCGCCTTCCACCAGCAGATAGCGCACTTCGTAGTGGGTGTGTAGGATGCGCACGATTTCGGGGATGTCCACGCGCGTCTCGCCCACCAAGTGTACGGTCGCGACGCGCTCTAAGGCGAGTTTCTTATCGGGAGGGATGTGCGTTGGGGCGAACACGAGCGCGCGCCCGTCGGCGGACTTGCGAAAGAAGTCGTGGTCGGTAGGCAGGTCGCCGCTGGTGGTCACTACGGCGCGGTAGAGGTGGGGCGGATAATTCATGTGCTTGTCGGCGCGGAGCGTGCTGCTGCCAATCACCACCGCGTCCGCCAACGCTTCCAAGCGGTGCATCAGGAGTTGGTCCATCGGGCTGCCCAGCCCCGCTGCGCTGCTGCCCACCTCGCCCAAGATGAGTTTGCCGTCGAGTGTGGCGACGGTGTTCGTGAAGATATAGGGGCGGTCGAGCGGCGACGCGGGGAACGACGCCGTCTCCGTGTAGAGTTGCTCAGGCTCGCCTTGCCAGCCCGTGCGGTCAAGAAGGCGTATCATCACGCATAGGATACCTCACGCCGCAGCGGGAACCGCTGAAGTCCCCATCTGCGTCGATTGGAGTATCTGCACCAGCTCGCCGTCGAGGGCTGCGCCGCTGTCGCGCTCCATGATTTCAAACACCTTCTCTTGGGGTAGGGCAGGGCGGTAGGGTCGATCTGCGCTGAGGGCGTCGTACACATCGGCGACGGCTAAAATCCGCATTTCGGGGGTGAGTTGGGCGGCGGTGCGCCCTTGCCAGTAGCCGCGCCCATCGAGCCGTTCGTGATGCGCCCCAGCGACCTCCGCCAGCCACCCGAAAGTGCGCACGCGACGCAGGATTTCATAGGTGTAGCGCGGGTGGGCGCGGATGACATCGTACTCCTTGTCTGTCAGTTTGCCCGGTTTTTCCAAGATTGCGTTCGAGACGCCGAGCTTGCCGATGTCGTGCAATAGCCCCGCGCGGTAGATGAAGTTCACGCGCTCGTCGCTCCAGCCCAACGCTCGGGCAATCTGCACCGAGTAGTGCGCCACCCGCCGCGAGTGTTCCGCCGTGAAACTGGACTTGGCGTCCACGATCATCGCGAACGCCTCGCACACGCGGTCGATGTCCGTGGGCAGCGTTTGTCGGGTGAAGTCGGGCACGGGCGGTTGCATGTCGGGATTGTGGAGCAACTCGGCGTGCAGCGCCCAGAACGGGCGGTCATTTTGGAAACTGCACGCGACGCGCGCCAACTCTGGATCGAACCACCGCCCGCTGCGTTGGTGGAGCATCTCATACGCAGCGTCCACCCCGAAGGTCGAGGCGAACACCTCCATCGTTTGACACATGCACAAAATCCGCGCCAAGAGGGGTATCTGCTCGCCCTTGAGCTTGTACGGCGAGCCTCTGCCGTCCCAGTGTTCATCTAAATACTCTATCGCCTGCGCCACCGCCTCTGTAAAGCCGATATAACGGGCAATCATCGCGCCTTTGGTGCAGCGCGCCTGAGTCACCTCATCCATCACGCGGACGGAGCCGCGCGTCTCGCGCAGCGCGTGCAGTATCTTCTGGAAGATGTTCGCGCCGGGCATCATATGTTCCAGCGCGAAGCGCAGCGATTCCAGCGGGTTCGACCAGTTCACCAGTTTCACATCGCGCTTGGTGAGCAGGTCGTCGGCGGCGAACACTTTATACACGCGCACAGCGTTGCTGGAGCAGCCCGCGTCTTTGAGCAGGCTGGCTTTGTAGAGGTCGCGTTTGCTCGTGTCGCTCAGTTTCAGTTCTTCGGCGACTCTCAAGGCGAGGTAGGCAGTGCGCACAGCGTGTCCACGCGGCTGCCCCTCGGTAATGTCCAGCGCATGGCTCAGCGCACTCAGTATCTCTCCGAAAGTGAGGGAGGCGTGCATCTCACTTTTATTTTGGGAATTGAGGAGAGGTTCTTTACTGTCAGAGCAGTCGTATCACCTGTACGGTCGCCTCTGTGCGCAGGCGCGCGATGCGTGTTTGGAACTCGCCCTCGTTGAGCGGCGGCGTGAGCGCAACCTGCTCAACGCCTTGCGCCAGTGGTTCTGAGGGTTGGAACTCCGCGCCGAGCAGTTGAAGCGGCTCACGCAGGGCGCGCAGGGCGTCCTCGTCGGGCGCGACAAGGCGCAGGAAATAGCGCATCGTGAGCGATTCGATCGGCGCGGTCTCGCCCGTGCGCAGCGAGGGGTCTTCGATTTTTAGGGGTTTGGGGTGTCGTGCGATTTCGATGAGGTCGCCGATGACTGCGCTGGCGGTGGCGCGTGCGCCTGCGCCGAACCCGTGCAGCGACATCTCCTGGAAGCCGTTGCCCTGTAGCCACACGCCGCTGAACGCGCCACGCACCACATACAGAGGGCACTCGCGCGGGATCAGCGTGGGATGCACTCGGGCGCACAGCCTGCCGTCGGGCAACCGCTCGGAGATGCTCAAGAGCTTCAACCCCATGTTCAGCCGTTTTGCCCATAGCAGGTCGCGCCCGCTGAGATGCGTAATCCCCTCGCGGTAGATGCTCTCCAACGGCACATACTGCAGGAACGCCAGTCGCGCCAGGATTGCGGTTTTGTATTGCGCGTCGTAGCCTTCCACATCGCTGCTGGGGTCGGCTTCGGCGTAGCCGTTCTCTTGGGCTTTGTGCAGGGCGGCGTCGTAGGCGGTCTCGGCAGGTTCGTCCGATTCCACTGCCCGTTCCATCTCGCGCAGGATGAAGTTCGTCGTGCTGTTGACAATCCCCACGACGCGCGTGATACGATTGCCCGCCAGCGAGCCTTGCAGGGCGTTCAAGATGGGCAAGCTGCCAGCGACGCTCGCTTCGTAGAGCAGTCGCACGCCCTGTCGATGCGCAAGGCGGATTAGTTCGTCGCCAGAGACCGCCATCACGAGTTTGTTGGCGGTAATCACATGCTTGCCCGCTTGCAGCGCGTCGCGTATCAGTGTGCGCGCAGGTTCCAGCCCGCCCATCAGCTCCAGCACGACATCGACTCTGGGGTCGCAAATGGCGCGTTGGGGGTCGGCGGTCAGGCGTTTGGGGTCTGGGACGGCGGCGCGTGGCTTTTGGAGGTCGCGCACCAGCACATGGCGCACCTCGAACCGTTTGCCCGTTTGCGCTTGGAGCAGGTCGGCGTTCTCTCGGAGCAGGGTCAGCACGCCACCGCCCACCGTGCCTGCGCCCAGCACCGAAAGGCGAAGAATCTTGCTCATTCTGGCGGCTCCAGTAGCATCAGCACTTCACCCTGTTGCACCAGGGTGGCGTTCTGCGCCACGATGCGCCGCACCACGCCCGTCATCGGCGCGGGGATTTCGTTGAACACCTTCATCGCTTCCACCAAGCCTATCGTTTGACCCTCATGCACCAAGTCGCCCTCCTCCACATAGGGCGGCTCGCTGGGCGAGGGACCGCGATAGAACATCCCCGTCATCGGCGATTCGATGGGGAACCAGTTCGGCGTTTCGGCGGTCGCCGCTGCGCTTGGCTCCACAACAGCAATCGCAGGGGGCGCAGTCGCCCCCGCGCGCTCGATGTAGATGCGCGTCTCGCCCAGAGCAATCTCCAACTCCTGCAACTGATAGCGCGTCATCAGCTGCAAACAACGCGCCACCGCCTCAACCGATATAGCCACACAGCGATTATACCTGAGCAGGTATACTTGGGGTGTATCGAGGAGGCTATCTATGGCAACTTACGAAGCGGATGTGGTCGTATTAGGCGCGGGTCCTGGCGGTTATGTGGCGGCGATACGCGCAGGACAACTCGCGAAAGAACACGGCGGCAGCGTCATCTGTATCGAGCGCGAATATTTAGGCGGCACCTGTCTCAACTGGGGTTGTATCCCCAGCAAGGCGATGATTGCTCATGCCGAACGCTACCAGCAGGTGCTACATGCGAAGGAGATGGGCATCCTCATCGAGGGCGCCGTCGATTACGATTTCAAGCAGATGCAAGCCCGCAAAGACAAAATCGTGCAGACGCTGCGCGGTGGGATTGCCGCGCTCTTCAAGAAGAACGGCGTGCAGAGCGTGGAGGGCACAGGCAAACTCATAGACCCCCACACGATTGAGGTGTCCAAAGCCGACGGCAGTAAAGACCTCGTGCGCGGCAAGCATATCATCCTCGCTACAGGCTCCAGCGTGATGAATCTGAACATTCCGGGGCTGGAGGGCGAGCATGTATGGACGAGCGACGACGCGGTGAACGCGCCGTTCGTGCCCGACAGCTTGCTGATTCTGGGCGGCGGCGCGGTGGGCGTGGAGTTCAGCTTCGTGTTCAACGCGCTGGGCAGCAAGGTGACGGTGGTCGAGATGATGCCGCGCATCCTGCCCACGATGGAAGAAGAGGTCGCCCAAGAAGCCGCGCGCGCGCTTTCCAAGCAGGGCGTGCAGTTCGTCACAGGCAGCACGCTCAAGTCCGCCGAGCGCGTCGGCGATTTGTGGCGCTGCTATGTGGAGACCCCCAAAGGCGTGCAGACCTTCGATGTGCAGGTGGTGCTGATTGGCGTGGGGCGCAAGCCGAATGTGGACGGCATCGGGCTGGAGACTGTCGGTATCCAGATGAACAAGCGTTATGTGGCGGTGGACGAGTACCTGCGCACGAATATCCCGCACATCTACGCGATTGGCGACATTATCGGCGTTGCGCCGCTGGCGCATGTGGCGAGCGCACAGGGCATCGTCGCCGCCGAGAACTGCTTCGGCGCGAACCGTCGGATGGATTATCGCGCTGTACCGAATGTGGTCTACACCTCGCCTGAGGTGGCGGGCGTCGGGCTGACCGAGCAGCAGGCGCGCGAGCAGGGCTACGAGGTCAGAATCGGCAAGTTCTCACCCCGAATTCTGGGGCGCGCGATGGCGTCGGGCATCAAGGAAGGGCTGGTCAAGGTCGTCGCCGACGCCAAGTACGGGCAGATTCTGGGCGTGCATATCTGCTGCGAACACGCAGGCGACCTGCTGCAGGAGGCGGTGCTTGCCATCAAGCTCGAAGCCACCTTGGATGAACTGGTGGACACCATCCACCCGCACCCCGCGATGGTGGAGGCGTTGATGGAGGCGTTCCACGACGCTGCTGGGCACTGCATCCACAAGGTGTAGACGCCTGCGCAGGCTACTTCCCTGCCATCGGCGCGAGGATTGCTCGTATCGCGTTGATTTGCGCCATCAGCTGCGTGAACGCTTCGGGGTTCAGCGACTGCACGCCGTCGGAGAGCGCACGCTCTGGGTGTGGATGGACCTCAATAATCAGTCCATCCGCGCCCGCCGCGACCGCCGCCAGCGCCACAGCAGGCACATAACGCGCATGCCCAATCCCGTGACTGGGGTCGACGATAATCGGCAGGTGCGAGTGATACTTGATTACGGGTACGGCGTTGATGTCGAGCGTGTTGCGCACATAGGCGCGGTCAATCGGCACGATGCCGCGCTCGCAGAGCATCACCTGCTCGTTGCCGTTGGTCAGCAGATACTCGGCGGCGGCGAGCCACTCGTCGATGGTCGCGCTGGGCGAACGCTTGAGCAGCACAGGCTTGCCCGACTTGCCCACCTCCACCAGCAGCGCGAAGTTCTGCATGTTGCGTGCGCCTATCTGCAAAATATCGATATACTCCGCAGCGAGCGCAACATCGCGCGGGTCGATCACTTCGCTCACAGTGAGGATGTCCACCTCCTGTGCGACTGTGCGCAGGATTTCCAACCCCTCGCGTTGCAGTCCTTGAAAGGAGTAGGGCGAGGTGCGCGGTTTGTATGCGCCTGCACGCAAAATCTGCGCTCCTGCCGCCTTCACCACACGCGCCGACTCCAGAGTCTGCTCGTAGCTCTCGACGGCGCAGGGACCCGCCATCACGGCGAAGCGTCCGCCGCCAATCTCCACACTGCCGACGCGCACCACTGTGTCGTGTGGGTGGAAATCGCGCGCGGCGCGCTTGTAGGGGCGCGTGATGTGAATGACTTGGTCGACCCCATCCATCGCCGACAGGTGCTGGTCCAGCATGGGGCGCAGCTCAGGCGGAATGGCGCTGGGGATGCCCACCGCCACGCGCGCGCCGCCCGGCAACACCAGCGATTCCAGCCCGTGTTCGTGAATGGCTTCACAAACAGCATGTATCTGTTCTTCTGTCGCTTCGCGATTCATGAGAACCATCATAGTGCAACACTCCCTTAGCCTGTCCGCCCCCATGCGGCATGCTACTCCCAACCAAGCGCCGTTGCATTTGCTATTATACCTCGAAACCGATGGAGCAAGTTGTTAGATGGGGGAAGCAACGCCAAATCGCTGCCGATCAAAAATGCAGGGTCGTATCCCTGCCGCTATTGGCAGTGTGTTCGTGCCCGCTGCTCGCCTCGGCTCCAAGCCCAGCGCAATCAGCGTGGGAACCAGCAGAAACCCCACCCCCACGCCCAGCATCGTGCTATAAATCGCGATGGGGATTACAAGGAGCGTCGCCCTGCGCGTGTCGACAGCCTGCCCCTTCCGTACAAAGCGCGGTTGCACCATGCGGTACAGCAGGTAGCCTACGCTCGCGAAGTAAAGCACCCACAAAAGGTTCGGGTTGAACCGCTGTGCCAGCCACGCGCCTACCGGTGAGGCAAGCCCCGCCACCAACGCCAGCTGCCAACCCAACCGCCACTCCACATACCCCGCGCGCCCAAAGCCTATCAGGGCAAAGAGGGCTGTTGCCCCTCCCAGCGCAAGGCTCATCGGGTGTACCTGATGTGCCAGATCGTCCAAAAACAGGCTCAAAAACGGCACTGCCGCCAGCGCAACCCCAAACCCCAGCATCCATGAAAAGAACGCAAGAACCGCTATGCCTGCCGCAATCAGCACACCTTCATACAGACTCATCGCACGAGTATACCTGCCTCTCAAGCAGGGGAAGAGTA
>CALGZO010000203.1 GCA_937934465.1 uncultured Fimbriimonadales bacterium
CACCGACGCGGGCAGGCAAGCCGCCAAAGAGTACCTCAAGCAAGCCGTTCAGAACCTCGGCGCGCATGACCAAGTGGGGCTGGTGGTGTTCGGGCGCGACGCGCTGGTGGACTTCATGCCGACCGAGTTGCGCGCGCTGCCCACCGTCTATTCGAAACCCGAACCTGACGGCACGAACCTCGCCGCCGCCATCCGCCTCGCCAGCGCGATGTTCCCCGACGGCAAAAACAAGCGCATCGTGCTGCTCAGCGACGGCAACGAGACCGAAGGCAACGCCCAAGACGCCGCGCTCGTCGCCGCCGCCGAGTCTATCGAGATCGATGTCGTGCAGCTCGCCGCCGCGACGCCCGATGCAGAAACGCTCGTGCTGGAGACTCAAGCCCCCAGCGAGGTGAAGATTGGCGAGCCGTTCAACCTGCGCGTGGTCATCGAGTCGCGCCAAAACGCTGAGGGCGTCCTGATTATAGACCGCGACGGCGAGCCTGTCAAGCGCGTGCCCGTGCAGCTCACGCCGGGCAAGAATGTGGTGGTCGTGCCCGTGCGCACGGAGCGCGAGGGGTTCCATCGGTATCGGGTGGCGTTAGAAGCCTCGCCCGACAGCGACGCACGCAACAATATCGGCAGGGTGTTCGTGCGGGTGCAGGGCAAGCCGCGCGTGCTGCTCGCGGAAGGCGGCGCGCCCGACCCCACACGCGCCCTCGAAAAAGCCCTCAAAGCCAACAACCTCGAAGTCACGCGCGTGAACGCTAATACCTTCCCTGCACGCGCCGAAGAACTGCAAAACTACGACGCTATCCTGTTCCACGATTTCCCCGCCGTCGCCCTCTCGCCCCAGATGATGCTCGCTCTACAAAGCGCGGTGCGCGACACGGGCATCGGCTTCGCGATGATTGGCGGCGAGCAATCGTTCCTGCCCGGCGGCTACTACGAGACGCCCATCGCCGAGATGCTTCCCGTAGACCTCGATGTGCGCCAGCGCAAGATTTTCCCGCCTGCGACGGTGGTGATTATTGTGGACATTTCGGGCAGTATGCAGATTCCCGAAGATGGCATCCCCAAGATTCAACTCGCGGCGCGCGCCGCCATCGAGACGCTGAAGATGTTGCGCCCGCAAGACCAGTTCGGCGTGATTGTCAGCGGTACGGGCGTAGATTGGCTCGCGCCCATCCAGAAAGCCGAGAACCGCGAGCGCGTGATTGAGCAGGTCTCGCGGATGTACGCTGGAGGGGGCGGTATCTACATGCGCCCGTCGCTGCTATTCGCCGAGAGCGCGCTTATGCCTATCGAGACCACCACGCGCCATGTGATTGTGCTGGCGGACGGCGACGACTGCGACGAGCAGGAGGGCACTCTCGAGATTGCCGCGCGCATGCGACGCATGGGCATCACGATGTCGGTGGTGTCGTTGGGGCGCGGCAAGGATGTGAACTATCTGCGGCAGCTGGCGCGCGTAGCAGGGGGCAATTTTTACCTCACGGAACGGGCGCGCGACTTGCCCCGCCTGTTCACTGCCGATGTCGCTCTGATGACCCGCGCCGCCATCGAGGAGGGCGCGTTCATCCCCAAAATCAGCGCAGGCGAAGAGATGCTTCAGGGCGTCAACTGGGACACCACCCCGCCCCTGCTGGCGTACAACCTCGCCGCCGACCGACCGCTCGCACGAACGCTGATGCGCACTCACAAGGACGACCCCCTGCTGGCGGTGTGGCAGTACGGACTGGGGCAGTCGCTGGCGTTCACTGCCGACGCGAAGCCGAAATGGGCGCAACGCTGGGTCGGCTGGAGCGAGTTCGCGCCCTTCTGGACGCAGCTCACACGCGCCATCCTGCGCAAGGGCAGCAAGCAGAACTATCAGACCACGGTACGCTTGGAAGGCGGGCAGGCGGTGGTGGAGATGCAAGCGTTCACCCCGCAAGGCGAGCCTGTGAACTTCCTGCAGCCCGAAGTGCGCGTCGGCGCGCCCACAGGCGAAGGGATGACGATAACTTTACAACAGGAGTCGCCCGGACGCTATGTGGGGCGTTTCCCCGCGCGCGGCGTCGGCGACTACACGCTCACTGTTATCGAGAAAGACCCCGACGGAGCCGTCCGCGCCCACACCACCGGCTTCGCCATCCCCTATCCCAGCGAGTACCGATTCACACGGGCGAACCTACCGCTGCTGGAGCGCATCGCCGAAACAACTGGCGGTAAGGTAAACCCGCCGCCCAAGGAAGTCTTCCGCCCTGTCGCCAAAGAGGGGCGCTCCATCCGCGATTTGTGGCGCAGTTTCCTGTGGCTCGCGCTGGCGTTACTGCTGATTGACATCACCCTACGGCGCGTGGTCATCCCCTTAACGGAGTGGGCGGAGCTGCTGCGTCGCCTGCCAGAGAAGTTGCTGGGCGGTGTGAAGGCGCGCCGTCCTGCGCCGCAACCGCAGGCGACTGCACGCCTGCTTGGCGTCAAAGAGCGCGTCGCCACACGCTACACTGCCGCCGAGAGCGCGCCCAACCCACCCCAGCCGAAAACTACTGAGAGCGCGCCCAATCCACCCCAGCCAAAGTCTGCTGCCCCCAGCGAACCCGCGCCCAAACCAACGAATCGACCCACTACACCCACCGACACCACCAGCCGACTGCTGGAACTCAAAAAACGGCGTTCGCAGTAAGCAGCCGCGTAGCATTTGTATGTGTGTCAAACAGGCAATCAAAGCCGCACGGCAAGACATAACTCTTTGTCAGGATGTGGATGGGGGATGGGATTTGAAAACGGAGTATGCTCCAATTTTCCCAAAACTCTCCCTCTACCCCTTGCAATTCGCTCATTTCTGGGGTATAATAGAGAATCATACCCTGCAGAGGAGGTTATTTGCATGATGGTACATCGTCGAGGCTTTACGCTGATTGAGTTGCTTGTTGTTATCGCGATCATCGCCATTTTGGCGGCGATCTTGTTCCCTGTGTTTGCGCAGGCGCGTGAACAAGCGCGCAAGACCCAGTGTTTGTCTAATGGGCGTCAGCTTGGCACAGCTATTATGATGTACGCCCAAGACTACGATGAGGCGATTGTCGGCTGGTTCAAAGTCGGCGAATATGCGGGTCAGCCCTTGTGGGAGCGGTTCTGGATTGGGATGCTGAACCCATATGTGAAGAGCGAGGTGAACCGACCCGCTGCAGGACAACGCTGGACGCCTGGCGCTACGCCGAAAGGACTCTACGCCTGCCCATCTTGGAGCCAGAGCAACTATCTCAAGGGCGCGAACATGCCCGACTGCTACCCCGGCTCACTGGATCCCTATTTCCCGCCGACTGAGTTGTTCTCGCACTACGGGATGGTGTTCCAGATGGCGCAGCGCGGCGGCGCAGGCACCCAGCAGAACCCCTACTACCACTATGCTGGCAGCTTGGTGTATCCTGCGGCGAACGGGGGTTTGACGCGCTATCTTGCGGAGATTCGCCGACCAGGTGAAACGATTTTGCTCGGAGACGGCGTGACAATGCTCGATCGAGGTCCGACCTATGTTGTTATCGCGCTCGGGTGCGAGTCGCAGTTCATCCATCAGGAAGGCAGCAACTTCGTGTTCTTGGACGGGCACTCGAAGTACATTTCGCGCAACTCCGAGCGCTACCTGATGAGTACAACCGAGAACGGTCAGACCGTATGGTTCATGCGCTATTACACCTTCTCGATGGAGTAAATCATGAGAACGAAGATGCGTAAACTACTGCTGGGCGCGGCGTCCCTACTGAGCGTGCTGGTGATGGCGAGTCTAAGCGCGTGCAGCAAAGGCTCAGAGGAAGAGAAGCAAGCCGGGGGCTACTACGAAGGTCCCATGCAGCCCAAGAGCGAGCGCGTCGGTTCGCCTGCGCAGCAGCAGAGCGGTCAGTAGTTCCACAGGTGAGCGTCCCTGCATAGCCTGCAGGGACGCCCCCAACAGAAAACCATGGAATCCACTCGTCGGAATTTAGGCATTCTGCTGGCGGTGGGCGTCATTTTGGCGGCGGTGGCGTTCTTCTTACGCTATCGCGCCGAGCAGCCGCCCCCGCCATCCGCGCCTGGCTACTACGAGGGTCCGATGTTGCCCAAGAGCCAGCGTATGGGACCGCCAGGAGGCTCAGGCGGTTCTGCTGTACCCCAAGAAGCTCCCACACCGTCAGGGAAATAGCTTCCGCAGCCACAGCTCGTCGGCGCGACTGAGATTTACGAACGCCGCGCCGATGTACCAACCGATGGGTTTTACGCCGCCCGATTTCTCGAAGGCACTCCAGTTGGGTATACCTATAAGCGTCTCGGAGTGGCATATGTTTCAGCATTTGAGTTCATATGTGCGCGTGGTCGAGGTCGGTCCGCGCGATGGCTTGCAGAACGAGCCGACGCCTGTGCCCACCGAAGTCAAAGCACGGTTTATTGAGATGCTGGCGGCTGCGGGGTTGCCTGTGGTGGAAGCGACCGCGTTTGTCAGCCCGAAGTGGGTGCCCCAACTTGCCGACGCCGAGCAGGTGCTGGCACAGATACCGCGACGCCCTGAAGTGCGCTACCCC
>CALGZO010000204.1 GCA_937934465.1 uncultured Fimbriimonadales bacterium
ACGCACGCACCCCCTGCCACACCCCATCCGACACACGCACCACAGGCAACCAACCCGCCTGCTCCAACGCCCCCAACAACCGCGCCCGATACCCATACAACGCATCCCCCACCAACAAAGTGCCCCAAGGCAAACCCCCACGCCCATACGCCGCCACCCACTCTCCCAACAACCTGCCCTCATCCGCATACGCCTGCCCCAACGCCACCCCCACCACCCACACCCGATTTCCCTGCCAGTACCCCACCGCCACTACTTTCACATGCGAACGCAACCGCCGTATCTCCGCCCCCCGACGAAACTGCGCATAAAACGGCGTCGCATAGCCTACTCCTGTGCCGTCTACCATCGCATAGGGCGTCTGCGCAGTCGGCGCCTCCAGACCAGCCACGCCAAGAGTTGATGCCAGCGTTCCTCAGAGATGGTATGGATGCGATAGATCAGCGTACTCAAAGCGGGCAGGGCGTGATTGGGGAGTGTCTCAAGGGCGAGGGCGTAGGTGAAACGAGGCGTCGTGAACGCGAGAGGGCAAGGTACTCGCGCCAACCCGCGAACCTACTTCCTGCCCGAAGGGATTGGTGAAATAGGGAAATTCCATACACATGAGATTTCCTTCACTATTTCACCAAACGGCGAGGCGTTAGAGAGTGAACCCGAAGCCTCGATTGGTGAAACGATTGAGGAAATTTCAGTGAAATTTCACCCAAATTCACCAATCCCGATGGAGAGATGGTTGCCGCGAATGAGGGAAATAGTGAAGGAAATTCCGATTCTGTAGAATTTTCCTATTTCCGCATTTCACCTTCGCGCGCCGCGAGTGATGACGCGCTGGAGCAGTTTATTGCTCTATGGCAATCTGATGAGGTTTTCCCGCCCGAACCTCACGAGATTGACGACTTGCGCACCCTATGGCAGGTAGTCCGCTCGCGAGGGTTCCCTACTCGCACACCCGCTTCGCGAGAACAAGCAGGTGGATCTAAACTCGCTTGTGAATCGCCCGTGTACGCTGGTAGTGATTCGCGCCAGCAAACCCGACGGCACAGCCTACAACCGAATAGAGGATGTGCTACCCGCGCCGCCACCTGACGACCTGTTCGAGGCATAACTCCAAACCCGAAGCAGGCGAGGGAAGACCATTCCAACCCCCTCGCCTGCCCTACACGCACGATGGAGGTGTGCTATGCGAGTATACCGCAAGATTGAAGTTCGCCTGCCCGATGGACGCGCGGTTGGGCACATAGAGGGTGGCACTTTTTACCGAACCTTCCACGCCTCGCGCCATCTCGTGCGCAAGCCCTGCCCTGCTCTCGCCATCTGTGAGCAAACCTACCGTAAGTACCGCCCGTTCTTTACCGAACTGGAGTGGTATGACGCCGAAACTCAGCGCACTTACAGAATCAGTGCCACAACCTTTGAGCAACGCGCGTTTCGGCTCTCACGAGGCTATGGCGAGCAGTATGCTGTCGGGTTGCGCTATTGGGCAGTCCACGACCCGAACGCGCCCCCTCAAGGGCAACTCGCGCTTGCCTTGTAAACGCGCTCTCCACACCCTCTCGCGTGCAGGGTAGGGTTCCTGTACCCCCCTGCCGCGAGAAGCCCTGCAGAAAGGGTTTCTGGACACGAAACGCGCATTTTTCAGCAAGGCGTCCAGTCCATAATGCGCTGTATAAAGTGCGTTATGCCGAAGCGAATACCGAAGGAGTCCTACGGCGTCCTACTTCGCGCCCTACAGTTTGGGCATTCCCGCGAAGCCGCTTGTGGGCTTGCAGGACTTGCTCGTAGCACTTTTTATGCGAAACTACGCTCTGACGAGCGTTTCAGAGAGCGCGTGGAGCAAGCCGAAGCACTCGCGGTTTCTGTTGCCGAAACCGCCGTGCTTGAAGCCATCCGAAACGGCGACACGCGGTGTGCTGTGTGGTTTCTTGAACGCCGAGCGCGAGATGTTTATGGCAAGGACGCCCGTCCAGAAGATGAGGGCTACACCATCGAGATTCTCAGCCCACCAGATGACGGTAGCGTGCCCTACACGGTTCACTACGCAAAAAAGCCCTAATCCTCTCACGAAACCAGCAGGAATCTTGCCACTCACGGCGAAACTAAAAAATCGCCTACCTGTTCACGGCAGGTAGGCGAGGTGCTACCGCAGGTGAGGTACGGTAGCGAGAAGAGTTTACCCGAACCCTCGCGAAACTCCTGCCCCCTGCGAGAAGCCCCTCACGGAAAATCGGGTTTCTGTCCCGTTCACCCGTAAAAACGGGATGGCAGTGCGGTGCATACCGCCAGCCTGCTTCATGTCAGGTTCGTGATGGGTACAACGCATAGTGTATGGTGGACTGAAGAGGCACTACAGAGGGTAGGAGCAAGCGGGCATAGCTCAATGGTAGAGCTCCAGCCTTCCAAGCTGGCGGTGCGGGTTCGATTCCCGCTGCCCGCTCCAGAGGATTATGGCGCAAGATAAGATTGTCATCTCCGGCGCGCGTGAACACAACCTCAAGAACCTGCATGTCGAAATCCCGCGCGACCAGCTCGTTGTGATTACAGGCGTGTCGGGGTCGGGCAAGTCCACGCTCGCGTTCGATACCCTCTACGCCGAGGGGCAACGCCGCTATGTCGAGAGCCTCTCATCCTACGCCCGACAGTTCCTCGGCGTGATGGACAAGCCCGATGTCGACTCCATCGAGGGTCTCTCGCCCGCCATCTCAATCGACCAGAAATCCACCAGCCACAACCCGCGCAGCACGGTGGGCACTGTGACGGAGATTTACGACTATCTGCGGTTGCTGTTCGCCCGCGCTGGACGCCCCCACTGCCCTCAGTGTGGCAAGCCCATCGCGCGACAGACGGTGGACGGCATCGTGGACACGGTAATGCGCCTTCCTGAAGGCACGCGCATCCAAGTGCTTGCGCCCGTCGTGCGCGGACGCAAGGGCGAGTATCGCCATGTGTTCAGCGAGGCGCAAAAACTCGGATTCGTGCGCGTGCGCGTTGATGGGCAAATCTACGAGGTCGCCGACCCGCCCACGCTGGACCGATATAAACAGCACACCATCGAGATTGTGATAGACCGCATCGTCGTGCGCGAGGGCGTGCAGTCGCGCTTGGCGGAGGCGGTGGAGACCAGCCTGAAACTGGCGAAAGGCTTGGTGACGATTCATATCGTGAGTTTGCCAGAGCAGGCAGTGGTGCAGGGGGGCGAATGAGCGGGTTTGACCGAGCGATACTCGTCGTGCTGGACGGCTGCGGCGTGGGCGCAGCGCCCGACGCCGCCGACTACGGCGATGTCGGCGAGAACCATCCCGACACGCTGGGACACTTGGCAGAGGCAGTGGGCGGTTTGAACCTGCCCACGCTGCAAGCGCTGGGGCTGGGCAATATCGCGCCGCTGCGGGGCGTTCCACCTGCCGACGCCCCACGCGCTCACTACGGCAAGGTGCAGCCCCACTCCAAAGGCAAAGACTCAGTCACAGGGCACTGGGAGATGATGGGCGTCCACACGGAAGTCCCGTTCCCCACCTACCCCAACGGTTTTCCGCCCGAGATTATGCAAGCGTTCGAATCGCGCATCGGCAGGCAGACGCTGGGCAACTACCCCGCCTCAGGGACGGAAATCATCCGCCAGCTCGGCGCGGAACACCTGCGCACAGGCAAGCCGATTGTCTACACCAGCGCGGACAGCGTGTTCCAGATTGCCGCGCACGAGGCGGTAATCCCTGTTGAGGCGCTCTATCGGATGTGCGAAATCGCGCGCGAGCTGCTGCAGCCGCCGCACCATGTGCAGCGCGTGATTGCGCGTCCATTTATCGGCGACAGCCCAGAGACCTTTCGGCGCACCGAAAACCGCCGCGACTTCCCACTGCCCCCGCCGCCCAACCTGATCGATGCGCTTGCGGAGCGAGGCGTCGGCGTGTATGGCGTCGGCGTCGTGCCTGAGCTGTTCGTCTATCGGGGGTTCCGACACGCCGAGCGCACACAAAGCAACCCCGAACATCACCAAGCGTTAGTGCGCGCATTAGCGAGCGATTGCGCCTTTATCTTCGCCAACTTTGAAGACTTCGACATGCTCTACGGGCATCGGAACGACCCTGAGGGCTTCGCCCGTGCGCTGGAGGCGTTCGACGGCATGCTCGCGGAGCTGCTCGCCCTGCTTCAGCCGACCGATTGGCTGATTCTGACCGCCGATCACGGCAACGACCCCACCACTCCCAGCACTGACCACTCGCGCGAGTACCTGCCGCTGCTCATCTACTCGCCGTCAGTTGAGGCAGGGCGCGACTTGGGAGTGCGGCGCACGCTCGCCGACATCGGCGCAACGATTGGGGCGCGTTGGGGGGCGTCGCTCGCGCACGGCGTCGATATGCTCGCCTAACGCGCCACGAAACTGCTCACCAACGCGCCGCCTACCCACAGCGTCAGGTACATCGTGAACCCAAAGCGCAGCCAACGACGCACAAACAGCGGATTCCGACGCCGATACCACTCGGCAAGCCCCACCGCCATCGCCAGCGTCGAAAACTTCACCGCGAAGAACGCGCCCCAACTCAACTGAATGAACCAGTCCATAATCGGATTGAACTCGGTCGCATACCCGCGCGTGATTAGCCAGTAGGTACTTAGTGAGTCGGCAAGCACCAGCAGAATCAGTCCCCAAGTCTCTTTGTGGCGCACGCCGAGTTGTCAGCAACTTCCGTGCCAGAAGGTATAATCGGCTCGGTATGGACGCCCGTACAGTTTATCAGAATTTGGAGCGTTGGCAGAAAGAGACTGCACTGTTAGGTTCTATTGCAGGCGTGCTGGGCTGGGATCAGCGCGTGATGATGCCCCCGAAAGCCGCGCCCCATCGCGCCGAGCAGCTCGCGTTGCTGTCGGGCATGATTCATCAGCGTGCGACCGACCCGCGTATTGGCGAATGGCTGAGCGAGTTAGAGCGGAGCGAGCTGACGCAGCCGTCCGACAGCGTGACCGCCGTGAACATCCGTCAGTGGCGACGCGAGTACGATAAACTCACCAAACTGCCCACCGAGCTGGTGATGGAGTTCACGCGCGTCACCAGCCTCGCCGAGAAGGTGTGGGAAGAGGCGCGCGAGGAGTCGGACTTCCGCCTGTTCCAGCCCCATCTGGAGCGGATTGTGAGCCTCGTGCGTGAGATTGCCGAGCGGCTGGGCTACGCCACCGAACCCTACGATGCGCTGCTGGACGAGTACGAGCAGGGCATGACCGCACAAGAGGTGGAGCGGCTGTTTGAACCCCTGCGCCGCCACACGCCCGAACTCGTGGCGCAAATCCGAAACGCCCCACGCCAGCCCGATACCAGCATCCTGCGCCGCCACTACCCACGCGCCGCGCAGGAAGCCTTCTGCCGACTTATCGCCGAGCGAATCGGCTTCGATTGGCAACGCGGACGCTTGGACCCCACCGTGCATCCGTTCGCCACGCGCCTCGCGCCTGGCGATGTGCGCATCACCACGCGCTACTATGAGGATTTTCTCAACCCCTCGCTGTTCGGAACTATCCACGAGCTCGGACACGCGCTCTACGAGATGGGACTGCCCGAAGAACACTGGGGTACCCCCATGGGCGCGTCTACCTCGCTGGGCATGCACGAATCGCAATCGCGCATGTGGGAGAACTTCGTGGGTCGCAGCCGCGCCTTCTGGGAGTATTTCTACCCCATCGCGCAACAGCACTTCGAATCGCTGCGCGATACCCCACTCGATGCCTTCGTGTTCGCTGTGAACGCGGTGCAGCCCTCCACCATCCGCGTGGAAGCCGATGAGGTGACCTACAACCTGCATATCATGTTGCGCTTCGAGTTGGAGTTGGCGCTGATGCGCGGCGAGCTGCAAGTCGCCGACCTGCCCGATGCGTGGCACGAGCGGTTCAAGGCGTATATGGGGTTCACTCCGCCTAACGACGCCGAGGGCGTGCTGCAGGATGTTCACTGGTCGGGCGGGATGATTGGCTACTTCCCCACTTACAGCTTGGGCAACATCTACGCGGCGCAGCTCTACGAGGCGGCAGAGCGCGACTTGGGCGACTTGCACGCGCAGTTCCGCAAGGGCGAGTTCACCCCGCTGCTGGAGTGGCTGCGCGAGAAGGTGCATCAGCAGGGGCAACGCTACTCGGCGAAGGAGCTTATCGAGCGCATTACAGGCGCGCCGCCCAGCGCGGAACCGCTCATCGCCTACTTCCAGCGCAAGTTCGCGCCGCTGTATGGGGTGTAAACAGCGCGACAGAGCGAATATCGTGTATAATAAAGGATTAGTGAGGATGTATCGCAAAAAGGCTCCTTTCCGGGCGACTTTCCTCACCAACCCCACCACACACGGGAGGCGCGGAGACCCCGCCCGCGCCTCCTGCAACTATCCGTACACGAGGCTATACCGCTATGACGCTCCCTACCGCGTTCAGGTTCCCCACACTGTGCCATAATCTATAGCGCAACCGATGAATCTCACCGTTTCGACGCTTGGGAGTAGTCTCGGCGTCTCTTGCGAGCGTGCGCGGTACGCGATTGGTCTGATGGCGGGCACTTCGCTGGACGGCATCGACGCGGCGTTGGTGCGCCTCACGGGTTCAAGCGACGCGCTGCAGGCGCAGACGCTTGCGGTTCACCACAGCCCCTACACGCCTGAAGAGCGCGAGGGACTGCTCCAGCTCATCGAGCGCGGGCGTCCCGCCGAGTTGTGCCTGTGGGACGCCTATTTAGGCGAGCGGTTCGCGCAGGCGGCTTCGGAGTTGATGGCGCAGGCGCGCCCGCCACGCTTGGATTTCATCGGCTCGCACGGGCAGACCATCTGGCACGCGCCCCACGGCGCGTTGCTCGGCGCGCCCGTGCGCAATACCTTGCAGATTGGTCAGCCCGATGTGATAGCGGCGCGGCTGGGCGCGCCCGTGATTGCCGACTTCCGCACCCGCGATATGGCGCACGGTGGACAAGGCGCGCCGCTTGTGCCGATTGTCGATTGGCTGCTGCTGCGCCATCCGAGTGAACATCGCGTCGCGCTGAACTTGGGCGGTATGGCGAATGTGACGGTGCTGCCCGCGAACGGCGCGCCCGACACAATCGCAGCGTTCGACACAGGACCCGGCAACGCGCTCATCGACGCTGCGGTCTACGCCTACACGCAGGGACAGCACACCTACGACCGCGATGGGTACTGGGCGTCGCGCGGCGCGGTTCACGAGCGTCTCCTCAACTACCTGATGAGCCACCCCTATCTTGAACAGCCGCCGCCGAAGTCCACAGGGCGCGAGGTTTTTGGCGAGGCGTTGCTGGAAGAGTTGCATCGTATGTTCGGCAGATTGCAGCTGCACGAGCTTGCCGCCACTTTCACCGAGTTCACCGCGCGCTCAGTTGCCGACGCGCTTGCACGCTTTGTGTCGCCCCACTATCCGATACGGCGCGTGATTGTTTCAGGCGGCGGCGTCCACAACCCCGCGCTGATGGCGCGTCTGCAGGCGCGCCTGCCCGATGTGAGCATCGTATCGTCCGCGCAGTACGGGATTGACCCCGACTTCAAAGAGGCGGTCGCTTTCGCTGTGCTGGCGGATCGGTTCCTGCAGGGCTTGCCAGCGACCTATCCCAACACGACTGGCGCGTCGCGACCGTGTTTAGCAGGCAAGTTAGCGACGCCCTAACGCAGAAAAAACCCCCAGCAGGTTTTGCTGGGGGCTTAGGGGATGGGAGGTGAGGATGATGCAGCGTCAAGCCTTGCGACGGCGCAGACCCATCAAACCCGCCAAGCCGACGCCCAACGCCATCAAGCTCGCGGGTTCAGGCACAACAACCGTGAAGTATTGGTTGCCCGGAATGTTGGCGAAGTTCACATTGCGCGGCTCGCCGAGATTTCCGCCGCCGCCGATGCCTCCAAGCACCTGGTTCGAGAGGAAGTCGTGCCCAGAGCCGTTGATGAACGCGCTAATCTTGATGATGGGGGTTCCTGTAATGCCAATCGCTGCGAAGGGGATGGCTAACTCGATGCCTGTGGTCACGGTTGAGCCGTCGCCCGACGCCAGCCCGCTTCCAGCCTCCACGCCGCCCGTGTTGCTGTTGTTAATCGTAACGCGGATGTTGTTGGGGTTGTTGCCTCCGCTAAGAACGCCGTTTGAGGCAGCGCCAGTGGTTCCGAGATAGTCTCCCGGACCGCCGCCGTTTGTGAGCAGCTCTGCCCAGTTGGCGTAGAGCGCGTAGGGATTGCCGCCGCCCGTAATGCCAATCCAGTAGTCTGCCTCGAAATCAGCGTCAAAGGTCAGCCCATTTCCAGAACCGTCATCGCCCATGCGGTTCAGACCGTTGAAGTCAACATTTGAGTTATCCCCGCGTAGGCGGTTCTGCCCGCCCGCCCTTGTGTCGAAGAAGATTTCCAGCTTATTGAAGTTGGACTCCAGGTTGCCCGCGAGGAACAGATACAAGATTTGGTTTGTCATGTCCACATAGGCGTAGGCGGCGTCTAATTCCGAGCCGTTCGCAAAGTCCACCTGTCCCAGATTGCTATCGCCGAAGCCAGTCTGGGTGTTTTGCACGACGAGTGCTGAGCCATAGACGGGGTCGCGCGTGCCGTCTATCGTCGGTTGCGCCAGCGCGACGACGCTCAGCGAAGCCAACGCCAAAAGTGCGCTCCATTTCAGTGTTCGCATCGTTGCTATACCTCCACGCATGCTTGAGTTAGGAGGGCGAGACCACTCGCCCTCAGTGGCGAGAAATCGTATTCTCGCCTTGCGCCCCCAAGATGGGGGCTGGGTACAACAGGGCAAATGTATAGATTCAGCGGCAAACGATCCTCGCCTCTATTATAGCACATTTTGCGCGGTGGTGCAAGAGTCGACGCACAAAACTGGTAATTTTGCGAGTGAGTGAATCGCCCAACTGCGGGCGAGGTAAAATATGAGCATGAGTCGTGGACGCACTGTGAACTCGCGGGCGGCGACACAAAACGGGGCACAGGGTGGTTCTCGATTGCCGTCAAGCGCATCAGCGACGGCAGAGCTGTCGGTCGGTTCTGCTCAGAGGGACGCGCTGCTGACGCCCAATCAGATTTATCACGGCGACGCCCGCGACTTGCTGAAATCTATTGAGACCAATAGTATTCCTCTGAGCATCTGGTCGCCTCCCTACTTCGTCGGCAAAAGTTATGAGCAGCATCTCAGTTACGAGGAGTGGAAGTCCCTGATTGGCGAAGTGATACATCTCCATTATCCGATTATTCGTCCTGGCGGCTTTGTGGCAATCAATATCGCCGACATTTTATGTTTTCGTGATTCGAATATGCCCCGTCTACAAGCCGACTCTGTGGACAGAAAACGCTCGCCTGTGACGCGTGAAGATATCTTGCATGCCATGAAGCAGTTCCCTCACCTGAAACGCCACGAGCTGGCGCGACTGCTGGGATGCAGCGAGCAGACCATCGATCGTCGTTTGAAGGGCAATAACGCTCGCGGCGGCAAGTACGCAGCCCAAACGCGCGTTCATTTAGTGGGTGGCTTGGTGGAAGAGTGGTGTCGGCAGTCAGGATTCTACTTGTACGACAGGCGTATCTGGATTAAAGACCCCGCTTGGGAGAATAATCCGTGGTTTACGCTCTCTTACCGATCGATTGACGAGTTTGAATACATCTACATCCTCTGGAAACCTGGAGTGACGCAAGTGCGTCGCTCGCGTTTGAGCAGCCAAGAGTGGAGTGAATGGGGCGCGCGCGCCGTCTGGCAGTTCCCATCGGTGCGAAAAAACGAGGCACACGAGTCGCAATTCCCCGTTGAGCTCCCACGACGCCTCATCAAACTACTCTCCGAACCTGGTGAAGTTGTCCTCGACTGCTTCGTCGGGAGCGGGACGACCGCAATCGCCGCCTTGATGGAAGGGCGACAGTTCATCGGCATTGAATTAATGCCTGAATATGTGCAACTTGCACGCGAACGAATCGAACATTTCAGGGCAACCCAACAGCATACACTATGTTTTTGACCCCTGAGCAGATCGAGCAGAATCCTGAGATTGTTGAGTCCGTTGAGCGCGCGACCCTGCGTATGGTAACGCAAGCGCTCTTCCTCTACAGACACACGGCGGCGGAGATTTTTGCACGCGAGCCTGACTTGCCCAGCGACATCGCGGAAGATATTACACGCGAAGCAGTCGACACACTCGGCATGTCTCGGATAGGAGTGCGCCTCTTTGGCAAAATCGATTACAAACGCGCACGCTATCATTTCAATAGCAGCTATGCGGTTCAGCAGGCGCTATTTATAGACTCCAAGGCAGAGCATTACAACGCGCGAGAGACCATCACCCTTCAACTGACACAGACCTCGATGCAAGTTATGCAACAGCGAAGCCAGCAACTGATACAGGAACAGGGCAAACTGCCCATATTTGTTCAGACGGATGCGGGTTCGCTGCTATCTACAACAATCTTTATAAAGTATAACTACTTGGAACAAGAAGGAATTAATCGTCTGATTAGTATAAGCGTTATCGCTTTACCTAACGGTTTGCTGCAGGAGCGTTATAACCCCTCCTACAAGGATACCGTGTGGTTAGCAGGTAGGGATTCGCCGCAGCGTGGAGAAAAATTCCGCGTGCGATTGTCGCTGCCGAGGCTCAGACGAAAAGCGCGCTGGCGAGTGCAGGAAATTCTTGTGGACGCGCCAGCGTTAGCGTGGCAGGAGTGAATGATGCGCTGGGAGAGAATGCCTGTTCTGGCGCGTTATGACGCCGAGCATGTGCGTGCGATTGCGATGCCCGTCGGTGGGATTGGCGCGGGGTGTTTCGCGCTGGGAGGCGACGGCGCGCTGCTCGACTGGCAGCTGATGAGCCGTCCCCATCGTGGCTGGCGTCCGCCGTACGCGCATCTGCTGCTGCGTGTGCAGTTGGCGGG
>CALGZO010000205.1 GCA_937934465.1 uncultured Fimbriimonadales bacterium
CGAGCGGCGCAGAAGCAAGCGATACTCGGTCAGCATGCCCGTCGAGATTAAGGTGGACGGCTCGGTCGTGTTCGCGCGTGCGCTGAATATGAGCGTATCGGGGATGGGGGTTCAATCGCCGCGCCCCATCGATAAGGGCAAAGAGTTCACGGCGATGCTGCCTCTGCTGGGGCGCGAGATGGAGTTGCAGGTGCGCGGGCGCGTGCGCGATATTCGCGCGCAGCCCAACGGTTCGTGGTACATCGGCGCGGAGTTTATTGGGCTAAGCCACACCGACCGATTGTGGCTGCAGCAGCTGTTCCCATAAGACGCTTACAACGGCGTTCAGCCAAGCAGTCCCCCCCCGAAGCCCAACGGCTTCGGGGGGACGGAAGGGCTGAGTTTGAAGCGTGTTTAGCGTCCGCCTTTGCCGGGAGGCGCGGGCAGTCCGCCTGCAGGCGCAGCGGGCGGCTGAGGCGCGCCGTAGCCTCCTCCAGGTCCCGACACTGTGCCCGGCGGCGCGGAAAATGTTCCCTAAATCGCTCGGCGTTTTTGCCAGAATTTGCCCGATAGGGTAGAATTCAACAGGTTGAGGAGGCAAGTATGGTCGACACGAGCGATTTTCGCAGCGGGTTGAACATTATCATAGACGATGAGATACACACAGTGTTAGATTATCAGCAGTCGCATCAGGGGCGCGGCAGCGCGATTGTGCGGGCGCGCCTGAAACGATTACGCGACGGCGCGATTTTCGAGCGCACTTTCAAGTCGGGCGAGCGGTTCCCCCAAGCTTACTTGGAGCGCAAGCAGATGCAGACCCTCTACCGCGACGGCGATGAGTGGGTGGTGATGGACGCCTACACCTTCGACCAAATCCATGTGCCCGAAGCGCAGTTCGGCGACGGCGCGAAGTTCCTCAAAGACGGCATGGAGGTGTACCTGCTCTATTACAACGACCAGATTGTCGGCGCGGATGTGCCCGACTTTGTGGAGCTAACCGTAGCAGAGACCGACCCGAACTTTCGCGGCGATACGGCGTCGGGCGGCTCGAAGCCTGCCAAGCTCGAAACAGGCGCGGTCATCCAAGTGCCGTTCCATATCGAGGTGGGCGACCTGCTTAAGGTGAACACGCGCACAGGCGCGTATGTGGAGCGCGTGCGCAAAGGCGGCTAATCGCGCTCGAGCGTCTCTTTCACCTTTGCCGAGAGTTGCGCTATCGTGAAGGGCTTGGCAAGGAACGCTACGCCCGGCTTCAACTCGCCCTGCTCGATGACGGAATTCTCGGTGTAGCCCGACATAAATAGCACTTTGAGGTTGGGCTGCATCACGGTCAGGGCGTGCGCCAGCTCGGAGCCGCGCATCTCAGGCAACACCACATCGCTAATCAGCAGGTCAATGGTGTTAGCGGCGGCGAGCCGCAACGCCTCTTGTGGATGGCTTGCCAGCAGCACGCTATAGCCCAGCAGGCGCAACATCTCGCCCATCGTCTCGCGTACATCGGGATTGTCTTCTACCACCAATACCACGCCGTTGCCGCTTTGAATCTGCGTTGGCGTCGCGCGGGCAGGCAACGGCTGAGCGGGCTCCTCAATACGGGGCAGGTAAATCTTGAAGGTAGTGCCGCGATTTGGCTCGCTGTAGACCCAGATATGCCCCTTCGCCTGATTGACAATCCCATAGACCGTCGCCAAGCCCATGCCAGTACCGCTCGGTCGCGCCGAATAGAACGGCTCGAAAATGTGGGGCAGGTGTTCAGGCGCAATGCCGTGCCCTGTGTCGGTGAGGCTTATCAGCACATATTCGCCGGGCTGCACGCCCCGATGCAGCTGTGTGTAGGCGTGGTCTAACGCCACATTCTGAGTCTCGATGGTCAGTTTCCCGCCGTTGGGCATCGCGTGGCGCGCGTTCGAGGCGAGGTTCATCAACACCTGCTCCAGTTGAATGGGGTCCGCCCGCACATTGCCTGTCTCGGCGTCTAACATGCAGTGCAGTTGCACATCCTCGCCCAGCACGCGCTGCAGGAACGGCGCGAGCTGCTCTATATGCTCGTTGACGCTTAGGGCTTGCGGGGCAATCACACGCCGTCGGGCGAACGCCAAGAGCTGGCTCACCAACTGACTGGCGCGTTCCACTGCCTCGAGGATATGGCGCAGGTGGTCGCGGGCGGGCGACTGTTCGGGCAGTTGGAGCTGCGCCAGCTCCGCAAAGCCGCTGATGGCTGCCAGCACATTATTGAAGTCGTGCGCAATCCCGCCTGCCAGCCGCCCGATACTCTCTAAGCGTGTCGCCTGCTCTAACTGCTCTTGAAGGCGTTGGATATCCGTGATATCGACGGCTAACCCCAGCACGCCCACGATGCCGTCTTCGGGGTCGTGCAGCGGCTGGAGGCGTATCTGATACAGACGCTTGTTCCAGCTGAACTCGAACTCCACCGATTCGCCTTGCAACGCGCGTTGGTGCTCCGCAATCGGGCTGGAATCGGGCGCGGCTTGGAAAAACTCGCCCAGCGTTGCGCCGATGATTTCGTTCTCCGTCAGTCCCAGCGCGTTCAGTCCCGCGCCCAGCGAGGAGGTAAAGCGCAGCTCACGGTCTACCGTCCACATAATCGCAGGCAACTGGCTCAAAATCAAACGCAGCCGTTGCTCCGCGCTCGGTTGGGACGCGCTCGTCTCCGATGCCTCAGGTTGGTCGGTCATGAAACTCTCCTTGCGCTCTGAAGCGCCTTGATTACTCCCCAAAGCATCGACACACGAGCGCAAAAGTAGGATACCTAAAGCGAACGCCGAATTCGTGGGACGGCGATGAGAGTTCCAATCTCGATGCGGGTAATCGGTCTGATAGGACTTGTGTGGGGCGTGGCAGCGACGCTCTTGGGAGTGGCGGGCGGCGTCGCTATGCTCGTGGCGCATGAGTGGCTCGCCAGCGTCGCTCGCGAGATGTTCTCGCAGCAATATTTGCAGGCGTTGGAGAATGCCGATTTCCGACGCACAGGCGCAGTGGTTCTGTGGATACAGGCAGGGATTGCGCTCGTGCTGTTTGTCGGCTCGGCGCAGTTGCTGCGCCTCAGACCCATCGGTTGGCGACTAATGATGACTTATGCGGTTTTGGCGATTGCGTGGGCAGTTGTTGATCGCTTCGTGCTGGATACAAGGGTGTATGAGCGCTATCGGCAGTCGTTGAACCTGCAGAGTCGGGAACGACCTGCGCCGCGCCTGTTGCCAGGCTATCTGTTCCCACTTCTCGTGTCCTACTTCCTCACGCGCCCGAAGATTGCCGAGCTGTACGGGCAGGACTGGTTTGTCCGTGAGGATTAGACCTCGCCAACCTGCGCCGCGAGCGCGTTCAGGATGCGTCGTCGGTAGTCTAAATAAGCCTCCTTCTCGCGTGAGTAGTAGACATGGTTGGTGAGCAAGATGACCGCCATCTCCACCTGCGGGTCGAACAGCATGACCGTGCCTGTGAAGCCTGAGTGCCCAACGCAGCGCATGGGGAACAGGTCGCCGCGCGGCAAGAGCGGGTTCGGATGCGTGAACAGTCCCAGCGTGTGCATACTGGGCGACTGGTTGCCCACTGGCGCTTGGGGGGTGAGCATCAGTTGAACCGAGTAGTAAGAGAGCAGGGGGCGTCCACCGCTGAGGAGCATACGGGCGTAGCGGATGAGGTCTTCCAGCGAGCCGAACAGCCCGGCGTGTCCCGCGACGCCGTCCATCGCGTGCGCGTTCTCGTCGTGCGCTTCGCCGCGCAGGATTGCCTCCGGTCGGCTCTCGGAGTGTGCGGTGGGCGCGATGCGCGGTTGCCACTCAGCGGGCGGGCAGTAGGCGGTCGATGCCATGCCCAGCGGCTCGGCAATCTTGACGCGGAACAGCTCCGCCTGCGACTGCTCGTAAACGCGCTCCAGTATCGCGCCCATCAGGATATAGCCCAAATCGCTGTAGGTGTAGCCCTGTGCGGGTGGGCGCGTGCGCGGCGTCTGCAGCGCCGCCTCCAGAACCGCCGCGCGCGAGCGGGCGGTCTTGTAAAACGGTCGCCACGCAGGTAGCCCCGATGTGTGGGTCAGCAGATGCTTCACCTGCACGCCCGACAGGTGCTTCGCGTCGGGGAAGAAGCGCGTGATTGGGGTCTCCAGCGTGAGTTTCCCCTCCTCCAACGCAATCAGCGCGAGCGTGCTGGTGCTGATAGGTTTGGTCAGCGAGGCGAGGTCGTAGACGGCGGCGGGGCTGGCGTCGCTGTCGGCGCGCGGGTCGGGCTTGCCAAACGCGCCTTGATACTTAACACGCCCACCCAGCAGCACGGCGCACACGGCGCTGGGGAAAATCTGCTGCTCAATCGCATCCTGAATCACGCGCTCTACCGTAGGCATAGTTCTCTGCGCTCCGTTTAGCCGAAAGGGTTAGGGTTCACCTCGCGTTCGATTCGGCGCAGGTAGGTCTCGCTCGCGCCGCTTTGGGTGACGGCGTCGTAGGAGAAGAGGCAGAACCCGCGCGCGGCGTGGCGTCGCACCGCGCGGATTTTGTTGATGGCGCTGTCGGGCGAGATTTGCCACGCGCCGATGCCCACAATCACGGGGCGTCCGTCCGCTTGCGCCGTCGCCTGCGCCGCTTGACGCTGCACGACAGCGGTGTCGCGGTCATACGCCATCGGCAGCACTGTGTCGAGCCAGTCGCTGTGCAGCCAGCGTCGCCAATCTTGGAACTTGTGGCGCGCGGCGCTGAGGGCGTCGTGCCACACCGCCGCCGAGAGGATGAGGTTGGGGTTCACCTGACGGGATTGACGGCTGAACCGCTGCACGAACGCGCTCACCTGCTCGCGTCGCCACTCGTTCCACTCCTCAGGAAAGGCTTCCATCCAAGCGAGGGGGTTGCGCCCTGCCGCCTGACGGTCTAAAGCGGCGCGACGCGCAGCAGTAACGCGCTCTGCCATCGCGTTCCGAAACCGCGCGCGGCAACCTGCGCAGTAGCAGTAGCCCTCGTAAGGATAGCGCACATAGTCCAGATGGAGCCCGTCCAGCTGCGGATACCGCTGCGCGACCTCCGCGAACACCTGCAGCGTGTGCGCCTGCACATTCGGGTTGCTCGGACACAGGTAAACGCCCTCCACCTTGCCTGCGGTGGTCATCTGGTAGCGATTTTGGCGGTCGCGTGCAATCCACTGGGGGCTACGATTTATCACATGCTGGCGACTGCGCGGCGGTCGTGGCTGGCTCCACACATAGAACACATTCAGCCATGCGTGGATTTGAAGCCCGACGCCGTCGGCGCACTGCAGCAGGTAGCCCAACGGGTCAAAATCCGCCGGTTGACCCGCCAACGCCTCCGCGCGCGGCTCATAGCTGGAGCGGTAGTAGGCGTCGCCGCGCCCGCGCACCTGCACGAACAGCGTGTTGTAGCCGTAGCGCGACGCTAACTGCACCACGCGCTCAATCGAGCGCGGCGAGACCAGCGAGGTGCGCACGACCCACAACCCGCGCGCCTCCTCAGGCAACCGATGTCGGGCTAAGATGGACATCAAAAGCCAATTTCGGCGTTCGTCCCGCCCCTCCTGCTAAAAACTTCCCCCGCGAAAGATGGGATAGAACATAACGCCGACGCCTCCCGCGAACACCCCTACCCAACAGCAGGCGACCAGCAGCGAGAGCGTCACCGCAATTATTCCCATCACATAGCCCCCCGTCGCCATCCCCCGATCGTTCGGAGAACCCAAGCCCGCGTCTACCTGACGAACCGCGTTTTTGCCCAGCGACCATGCCAACGCGCCACAAATCAGAGGCAGCGGCACGCACCCCCAAAACACCCCCGAAGTCAACAGCGACGCCAACGCCACAATCCCCAGCACCAGACTCGCAACCGCCATCGTGTTTGTGGACTGCTGCATGCCAGTTCTCCTTATATTAACAGCATACCCTACTTCTCGAAGAAGGCGAGCGCGACCTCGCTGTGCCAGAGCAACCCCTCTTGAGTGAGACGGATTGTTTCGCCTGTCCGCTCCAGCCATCCCCGACGCGCGAGCTGTGTCATCGTGCTGGCGTATCGCTCGCGCACGGGCATCCCGTATCGGTTCTCCAGAGCGGTCAGGTCCACGCCCTCGCGTAGGCGCAAGCCGAGCATCAGCGTCTCGGCGACCGCATCCCAACCTGTGAGCTGTTCCCATTCTAATTCCAACGGCTCGCCTGCCAGCGCCCGTCGGATATATTCGCGCGGGTGCTTGATGTTCGTCCAGCGTTTGCCCCCCATGTAAGAGACCGCGCCGGGTCCAAAGCCCAAGTACGGCTCGTTGCGCCAGTAGATGAGGTTATGCCGACACTGATACCCTGCGCGTGCGTAGTTAGAGATTTCATACTGCTGATAGCCTGCCTGCGCGGTGAGTTGCTGGGCAAGTCGGTACATTGCGACCTGCGTCTCGTCGTCGGGCAGGCGCAGCTTGCCCTTCTGGTACAGGTGATAGAAGCGCGTGTTCGGCTCCAGCATCAGCGCGTAGAGCGACAGATGTTCGGGCTGCAGGGCAATCGCGCGCTGCAGGTTGGTCTCCCAGCGTTCCAGTGTTTGGCGCGGCAGCGCGAAGATGAGGTCTAAGTTTAAGTTATCGAACCCTGCGGCGCGCGCCCACTCGACGCCCTGCGCCACATCGTCGGGTGTGTGCATCCGATCCATCCGTTGCAGTTCGTCCGCGTCGAACGATTGCACGCCGAAGCTGAGGCGATTGAACCCTGCGCGGCGCATCGTCTGGAGCTGCGCCAGCGACACACTGCCCGGATTTGCCTCGCAGGTGATTTCGGCGTCTGACGCTATCACGAAGCGTCGCGCGAGTCGTTCCAGTATCTGCGCGAGCGCATCGCCCGGCAGGTAGGTGGGCGTCCCCCCGCCGAAAAAGATGGTCTCGAACCGCTCCCCCGCGTAGGGCGACTGCTCGATTTCGGCGATTAACGCGCTTAGGAAAGGCTCGACCAGCGCGTCCAGCCCTGCGTAGCTGTTGAAATCGCAGTAGCCACACTTGCGATGGCAGAACGGAATATGCACATAGACGCCTTGCATGGGCGTTATATAGGATACCTGCTGCTCGGCTACTCGGCAGTGGGGGCGTCGAAAGCGTTTCGGTACAGGCGCACTTGGGCGGGGCGCGTTGTGCTGTCGATGATGACCACATCGAATCGGCAGGCTCGGAACGCGAGTTGGGGGTTCTCATCGATGTATCGCTGGGCGAGTCGGGCGAGTTGCGTCTGTTTGCGGGCATCGATACTCTCTTCAGGCGCGCCGAAGGTATGCGTGCGCCGCGTCTTGACCTCGACGAACGCGAGCGTATCGCCCTCCAGCGCGACGACATCGATCTCGCCCTCGCGTCTGCGCCAGTTGCGTGTGAGAATGATATAGCCCTGCGCCTGCAGGTACTGCGCCGCCTGCTCCTCCCCGCGCCGCCCCAACTGCGTGCGATTCATACCCCAATTGTAGCACGGACAAGAATGTCCGTGCTACTCGCCCTGCGTTCCGAAGTTGAACAGCACCAGCAGCAGGTCGGCGTCGTCCACTATGCCATCGCGGTTCAAGTCGGCTTGGGGGTTGGCGCTTCCGAACTGGAACAGTACCAGCAGCAGGTCGCTGTCATCGACGCAGCCGTCGCCGTTCACATCGCCTGTGGGGGTGAGCGGCAGTTGGATACGCCAGATGCCGCGCCCGTAGGTCGCCGCCATCAGGTAGCCTGTGGCTGGCACAACGCGCACGGTGTTCACCTGCACATTGGGCAATCCCCTTGGCTGCGTGCCGTTGCGCCAAGTCGCCCCGCCGTCT
>CALGZO010000206.1 GCA_937934465.1 uncultured Fimbriimonadales bacterium
CCTCCATCGCCTCCATGCTACTCACGACCGAAGCGCTGGTGGCGGAACTGCCCGAAGAGAAGAACGGCAAGAAGACTTCACCATCCCCCTACTGACACACACAGACCACTCACCCCCCAATAGCCGGGGCTGAAAAGCCCCGGCATTTTTTTTCGGGTACTAAAGTATACGATTCAAGCCGCGCAAAGGTTTCAAGGGTTGCGGAGGCAGTGGCGTCTTGCTCGGTGGACTCCACGCTCTCCTACAAGAGGGCTTTGCGGCAGAGGTCGCTGTAAGGGCAGACGCGGCAGTGTCGGGGGTCGGGCTGGGGCTGGATATCGGCGGCGCGCAGCATGCCAATCGCGTGCGTGAGCAGGTTGCGCAGCGCACGCTCCGCCTGCTGCCACTGCATCGGCGCGAGAAAGTTGGCTTCGGTGTGGTCTTCGTGTGGCAGGCGTCCGAATCGCTGGATGAGGGTGTTGGGCGCGAAGCGCACGCGCTTGCCCGCCTTGAGCCGATCATACGCCAGCGCGATTTCCGCACGGGGCAGTATCGTGCGCACCGCGTGCAGGTAGAGCAAGCCCTGAACGGCGCGTCCGTCGCGGAAATCTTGCGCGGTCGGCGCGCCGCCTAACTTATAATCGATGACCAGCGCGACGCATCGGTCGGGGCTGAGGTCGATGCGGTCGATGACGCCGCGCAGTTGTATCACGCTGCCGTCAGCGAGTTGGTAGGGCACAGGGCGCGGCGCGTTTTGATTGTGGAACGGCTCGGCGTAGGCGCGCTCTTCGTCGTCGACTTCAGCGTCGCCGAACGCCCACTCGCAGGCGTGCGGATACATGTTAAACTGCGCTTGGTACTCCGGCTCGCGCCTGCCGAACCGCCGCGCCAACCGTACGGCGAGGGCGCGCAGCACCCGAAGCTGCCAGTTGGGCAGATCGGGCGACTGCAGGCGGAGCAGCTCCTGAAGCTGTTGGGCGAGTTGCGCCACCCACTGCTCTACGGATTGGTTCGGCTCGCTATTGCGGACGGCGCGACACAGCGCGGCGTGTGTGAGCGTGCCCACATCGCGCACGCTCAGGTCGTCCGACGGGGCGCGCAGACGCAACACATAACGCGCAAAGTGCTGGAACGGACAGCGCGTCAGCGTTTCCAGCTCCGTCACGCTGAACTTACGGTCGGTGTGGGCGACGCGCTGGCGTAGATTGGGTAGGCGCAGGGCAGGCGGCGGCTCGGTGTAGCTCGTCGGCTGCGCCAGCGAAAGGTCGTAGGCGTGCAGGCACTCGGTCGCTGGCGGCGCTATCTGCTCCAGTTGGTAGAAACGGATTTCTATCGCCTCGCCGTGTTGCGCTTTCAGCTCCTCCAGGTAGAACGAGGGCAGCGCGTCGCTGTCGCCCGACTGGGTGCGTGGGTAGCTGCAGTAGAGTTGCTCGGCGGCGGCGTGCAGTAGGCGTTGGAACAGCATCGGCTCGGCGGCTTGCGCGTCGGCGCGGGTGGGCAAGCGCACACCGTGAGCGTGGAGCGCGCGGTTGAGCGCATCGCGCTCCGACTCGCGCAGGAACGGGTCGTCGGGGCAACGCTTGGGCAGGTTGCCCTCCAGCATGCCCATCGCGAAGGCGACGCGCGCGTCGCAGAGGTCGGCGTACTCCATCGGCGCTACGCGCACCCCGCAGTCGCCCAACGGATGGGTGTAGCGCGCCCCACTCACCAACTGCTCCAGCAGCTCAATCGCTTGCGCGGGCGTGCGCCTGCGCCACTCGTGCGTGTAGGCGTTCACGAGCTGGCTCCACTCGTTGAGGTCGGCGTCGTTTCGGGGCGGCGTTCCACCCGGCGCGAGGCGTTGGAGCAGGGCGCGCGCGACTTGGGGCAACGCGCGACTGTGCAACTGCTGGCGCAAGGCGTGCATCTCGGTCAGCAAGCGTTGGGCGTCGGGGTCAACGGCGTGTTGAACGGCTTGATTCAGCCAGCGCTGCGCCGTAATGCGTCGGCGCACCTGCCGACGCAAGCTGGCAATCGCCTCATAACGCAGGCGGTGCAGCGGATGCTCCAGCCAGTGGAGCCAATCTGCACCCTCGCCGATGTCCGCCAGCAGCCGAAGTCCCTGCATCAGCCAGCGCACGCGCCACGAACGCTCCAGCGAGAGGCTTACCTCGCCCTGCAAGGCAATCCCATAACGCGCGAAGATAACCTCCAGAGCCTCCAACGCCGACTCCGGCTGCCGGATGAGCAACGCTATCTCGCTCAGGGCGACGCCCGACGCCTGCAGCCGCAAAATCTCGCGGGCTATCGTCTCAACCTCTGTTAGCGGATTGGGAGTGTCTAAAATGGTCATACGCGCCGTTGGCGAAGAGGCGGCGTCGGCGTTCGACGCAGTTGTGAACGCTGCTGGGTCGCCCCAATCGCGCAGAATCGTCTCGGTCGGCGCGTACCGTTCGGGGTGGGCAGGGTCGTAAAGCAGCGCGAGGGTGACGGCGGTCTTGCCGTCCAAAATGCGCAACGCCGCCAGCTCCATCGCGGCGAGTTCCGTGAATCCGAACAGGAGCAACGGGTACGCGATATCGACCGATTCCAGCGCGTTCAGCAGGGCGCGCCAGCCGCGCGTGGGTTCAGGCAAGCCTGCTTGCTGGAGTGCGCGTTGCCACGCCCGCCAGAGCTGCGTCAGCTCGTCTGTTTTCCTGCGCCACTCATCCAGCAGGTCGGGGTCGTCGATCTGCGCGAGGGCGCTGTGGCGCGCGGCGACCTCGTCGGCGCCCTGCTCCAGCAGGTCGGGCGTCAGTCCGTCCGCGCTCCAGCGACAGAAGCTGCGCGCGAGCGCGCTGTGGAACGGGGGCGTGTGGCGCAACTTGCCGAAGTAGCTCGCGTCGGTAAGGCGCTGCTCGCACACCTCGCTGAGCAGAGCGGTCATTTCGGGCGTGGGCTGAACGGCGAGCGCGACGCCTGTGAGCTGGCGCAGGAACCCGTGCCAATCCTGCACTTGGCGGTTCTGAGCCTCCAGCAAGCGCGCCGCGCCCGCAGGCGCAAGCACTCTGCCCAGCGTGGGGCGATCCCATAGCGCGCGGAACGACGCGCCAAACACGAATTGCATCGCTCACTCCCAGAGGCGCAGCAGCACACGCAGCGGCGCGTCGGTGCGTATCGCGTTCCCGCAGTGATGCACATGCGACGCCCGATAGCCCTGCGCCCGCAAAAACTTGACCGCCGCGCGCGTCGACGGCACCGACTTATTGAGCCGATCGGCTATCACGGGCAGGCTGTAGACAATCGGTATCTCGTCCAGCTCGCGGTTCGCCTTCGCGAGGAACCGCCGCGCGTGGGCGAAATGTTCCTCGTGGGCGTTGCGGTACATCGCGCTGAGGAACTCGTGGTCGTGCAGCGCTCCGAGCCACAGCGGTCCCGCCCAGCGGATGGTGGTGGAGGGGTTGTAGGCGTGGTTCACGGGCGCGGCGACGCCCGCCATCGTCGCGCGATACTCGCCGTCAGGCAACTGCGCGATGAACCCGAAATGCTCCACATTCAGCCCGCGCGTGCCTTTGAACACGCGAATCAAGGTGCGCCAACAGTAGCCGTCGAAAAAGCTCAGCAGCGGACGCCCGTGCATGTTCGCCTGCACCAGCCGACGCTGCACATAGCCCACCAGAATCCGCAGCCCAATCTCGTGGCATTCGCGCCCGTAGGCGGAGACCGCATCGTAGGACTTGAGCGCCTCGCCGCGCTGCGCCCCACACAGCACGGGGGCGTCCGTCGCCGTGATATAAAGCAGTCCCTCCCAACGCGCCACGCCCGTCAAATGCGACACATAGGGCGACGGCGTGCCGAACGGGTCTAAGTCAATCCAGTCGAACCGCCGCTCTTCCAGATAGAAACGGCACAGCAGGCGTTGCGCGAGTTCGTTGTGCAGTTCCACGCGCGGATCGTCGCCCACATGGCGGCGTAGCACCTCGAAGCTGGCGTAGTTGGCGTCGTTGACCACGATGCGCTGGAGCGGGGCTTCCAGCAGATAGCGTTTGGTGCGTAGCCCTGCGCCCGCCATCAGCTCCAGCGCTTCGAGGGGGCGTTCGAGCCGTTCCGCCTCCGCGCGCATCGCCAGCACGCCCAAGTCGCGCCCCAACCGCGCGCGTGGGTTGTAAAACACATGCGCGCTCTGGGGCAAATGGAACTCCGCCGCGCCCTCACGATAAACCTGCACCGCCATAGAGAACCTTAATTCTACCCCGCCTTGAAGAAGTGATACATCGTAACTATCAGGTAGACGCCGCTAAGCGTCGCCGCGGCGAAAATTATACCAATCCACCAGCCCGTGTCGCCTGCTATCATCGAGAACATCGCGATAAAATAGAGGACGGCAGTAAGGAGCGCCATCCAAGCGAAGCGTTTGGCGTGGGGATTGGGCGGGCGCACAATATTGCGGCAGGTGGGGCACTCCTGTTCGGGTTCCTCGCTCGGCAGCGGCGTGTGGCAGTACGGACAACGGCGCGGCATGCCCCAAGTGTACCTGAAAGAACCGCACGAAGCAGGACACCGATGGCTCGCTGCGCGCAGGGACACGCCACAAAGGGCGCGCCATCGAGTAGAATCTACCGCGATGAGCCTGATAGAGACTTACTTCGAGCGCATCCGTGCGCAGATTGCGATGCTGGAGCAACGCTCGCGCCCCGCGATTGAGCAAGCCGCCGATAAGTGCGCGGAGTCGCTGCTGCGCGGCGGCGTGGTGCATGTGTACGACACGGGGCATCTGGTCTCGCGCGAGCTGATTAATCGCGCAGGCGGCTTGGCGGCGTTCAGTCCGCTCAGTTTCGACCTGCAGGTGACCAACACGAACCCCTACCGTGAAGCGCAAGGGGTCGGGGCGCAGACCACCCCTGAAACCGTGCGCTGTATCGTGCGCGCCGCGCTGGATCGGAGCCGGGTGATAGCGGGCGATGTGCTGATTATCGGCAGCGTGTCGGGCAAGACCCCATTCCCAGTGGAGCTGGCGATACAGGCGCGCACGCGCGAGGTGTTCACCATCGGACTCACGGCGCTCGATTACTCCTCCCAACTGCAGTCCGAACACGAGTCGGGCAAGCGGCTCTACGAGGTGGCGGATTTAGTCATCGACAACGGCGCGCCGTATGGCGACGCGATGCTCAGCCTCGACGGGGTGGAGACGGCGTTCTGTCCTGCGTCGGGCATCGGCGCCGCTGTCGCGCTCTGGGCGATGGTCGCAGGCATCGTGGAACGCATGGCAGCGCACGGCAAGCCGCCCACCCTCTTAGCCAGCGTCAACCGCCCCAACGGGATGGAGCATTACAAGCAAACTATCGAACACTACAAACAACGAGGGTACTAACATGCCAAACAAACCGAAACTGGTGCTGTTCGTGTGCGTGGGCAACTCGTGTCGGAGCCAGATGGCGGAAGGGTTCGGCAACCACTACGGTCAGGGCAAGGTGGTCGCCTTCAGCGCAGGCACAGCGCCCACAGGCAAGGTGCATCCGCTCGCGATCGAAGCGATGCGCGAAATCGGCATCGACATCAGCCGCCAAACTTCCAAAAGCGTCACAGAGTTCGACATCACGCAGTTCGACGCCGTAGTGAGCCTCTGCGACGCCCGTACTGACCAGCTCTGCCCAGCGACCTACATGGGCGTGCAGGAACATTGGGACATCCCCGACCCCGTGGGGCTGCCGATGGAGGAGTTTCGGCGCGTGCGCACGATGATTGAAACGCGCGTGCGCGACCTTATCCAACGCCTCGCCGATGACGCCTGAGCCGCGCGTGGTAGTGATTGCGAGCCACAATCGCTCGAAGTCGCGCGAGATTGAGCAGTTGCTGCTGGCGGGGCTGAGCGACTTGGCGGCGTCGATACGGCTGCTGGCGGACTACGCAGAGGCGCCCGAACCGCCCGACGAGACCGCCGAGAGCTATGTGGGCAACGCGGTCATCAAGGCGCGCGCGTGCGCGGCGTTCACTGGCGCGCTCAGCTTCGCCGACGACGCGGGGCTGGAAATCGACGCGCTGGGCGGCGCGCCAGGCGTCTACTCGCGCCGCTACGCAGGCGAGCAGACGCCTTTCCCAGTGAAGATGGGCGTCATCCTCGAACAGCTCAAAGACATTCCGCCCGAGCGGCGCACGGCGCGCTTCCGATGCGCCGTCGCTATCGCGACGCCGAGCGGCGAACTCTACACTTTTGAGGATACGCTGGAGGGGCGCATCGCCGACGCCCCGCGCGGGCAAGCAGGCTTCGGCTACGACCCCATCTTCTATGTGCCTGCGCTCGGCTGCACGCTCGCCGAACTGCCCAGCCAATTCAAAAACCGTATCAGCCACCGCGCCAAAGTGATGCGCCAAGCCATCCCCAAACTGCGCGAACTGCTCATCAGGTATACTCTGGACTAATGAACCTGCACCAGACCACCTTGAGCAACGGCGTCCGCATCGTGGCAGAAGCGATACCCACTGTGCAGTCGCTGACCGTCAGCCTCTGGATCCGCGCAGGCTCGCGCGACGAACTGCCCCACCAACACGGAATCGCCCACTTTCTGGAGCATATGCTGTTCAAAGGCACTCAAACGCGCACTGCCGCCCAAATCGCGCAAGCCATCGAAGGGCGCGGCGGCGTGCTGAACGCCTCCACAGGCAAGGAGCTTACCTTCTACTACGCTCGAATGCTCGCCGAGCATATGCCCATCGCCGTCGAAGTGCTGAGCGACCTCTTCCTCAACGCACGCTTAGACCCCGACGACATCGAACTGGAGAAGGGCGTCGTTCTGGAAGAGATGCGCATGATCGAAGACACGCCCGACGAAATCCTGCACGACCGCGTCTCGGAAGTACACTGGGGCGACCATCCGCTGGCGCGGCGCATCATCGGAACACCCGACACCGTGAGCGCGTTCACACGCGAGATGATACGGGAGTTCACCCAGACGCATTACCGTCCAGAGCGCGTGGTGGTCGCCGCCGCCGGGAATTTAGACCCCGACGCCCTATTCGCCGAGGTGGAGCGCTGGCTGGGGCGTTGGAACCCCGAACCGACGAACGCCGAAATCCCCGCGCAGCCCGCGCCCACGCGCCATCCGCACGCCCCGTCGCGCCACATCGAGACGCGTGATGTGGAGCAGACCCACTTCGCGCTGGTGATGGACGGTGTGTCGTTTTTCGACGAGCGTCGCTACGCGCAAGCCGTGTTGAACACTCTGTTGGGCGGCAGTATGTTCAGCCGACTGTGGCAGGAGGTGCGCGAGAAGCGCGGACTCGCCTACGAGATCGGCAGCTACGCGCTGCCGATGTCCGACGGCGGGCTGTTCGTCATCTACAGCGGCGTTGCGCCCAGCGCGTTCGAGCAAGCCGTGCAAGTCATCGAGGGCGAGCTCGATACACTCCTCGCCGAGCCGCCCAGCGAAGAGGAAGTCGCCAGCGCACGCAACCTGCTCAAGGGCAATCGCGTGTTGGCGTTGGAATCGACGCAGGCGCGCGCGGAACTCATCGGCAGCGAGACGCTGATGCGCGGCGCGGTGACCCCGATGGAAGAAATCATCGCCGCCATCGACGCCGTCACCCCACAGAGCATCCATACGCTCGCCCAACAACTGCTGCCCCCCCAACGGCGCACCCTCGTCGCCATCACGCCAGAGGGGGTATAATAACTCTACGCGGCGGCTATCCCCGCGGAGGCGAAAACCTATGTTCGGGAGCATCGGCTTTAGCGAAATCATGGTCTTGTTCGTGATTGCGCTGCTGATTTTCGGACCGCGCAAGCTGCCCGAAATCGCGCGCTCCGTCGGACAAGCCATGCGCGAGTTCAAAAAAGCGGGCGAGGAAGTCACGCGCTCCCTCGAAGAGCCTGTGGACGACCTGCGCGACCGCATCCAACAAACTATCGACTTCGACGAGGAGCGACGATGGAGATCCTGAAAATCGTTCTCACTTGGGCAGACATGATTGTCATGGTGCTGTTCATCGGGCTGGTGGCAATCCAGACCTCGCGCTCGGAGGGGATTTTCAGTCCCGGCGCGGCAGATAGCATGTTCGGCAGAGCGAAGCCCGGCTTCGATGACAACCTTTCGCGCCTGACGCTGATACTGGCGGTCACGATGTTCGCCCTCACCGCGATTGTGACCTACATGCCCTGATGGTACATATCGAGAAACTCACGCTGGGCGCGCTGCGCGCCAACTGCTATATTGTGCAGTGCGTCGCGACTCGCCAGACCGCCGTGATTGACCCCGGCTTGGAGCCTGAGCAGATTATCGCGCGCCTGCGCACATTAGGCGACCCGCCCGTCGTCGCGCTGCTGGCGACCCATGGGCACTTCGACCATGTGGTAGGCGTGCGCGCCCTCAAGCAATACACCAACGCCCCCTTCTGGATTAGTCAGGACGAGTGGGAACTGCTGGCGCAATACGCCCACGAGCATCCCGCCTACCTGAACCTGCCGACGATGGAGCCTTTGCCTCAACCCGACCGCTTCCTGCGCGAGGGCGAGCAGTTCGCCGTTGGCGCGCTGCAATTCGAAGTGCTGGCGCTGCGCGGACACGCCCCCGACCACATCGGATTCCTGCTGAGAAACAGCCAACCGATGCGCCTGTTCTGCGGCGACGCCATCTTCGCAGGCAGCGTCGGACGCACCGACATCCCCTACGCCGATTTCGAAACCCTGCGCCAGCACCTCCATACGCGCGTGCTGAGCCTGCCCGACGACACAATCCTGCACCCCGGACATGGAGCCGACACCACCGTCGGCGTCGAACGCGCTACCAACCCCTACTTGTAATCGACGCGAACGCCACAGGTATACTTACACAGGTGAGAGGGATGCGAAGCACATTACCGCCGCCCGACTTGGAGTACCCTGAAACCGACGGTCAACCGATGGCGAACAACACTATCCAAGCCGATGTGATGATGACGCTCAAAGAGAACTTGGAAGCGATGTTCCGTCACCGCGACGATGTGTTCATCGCCATCGACCTGTTTTGGTATCCCGTGAAAGGCAAGAAACTGGAACGCACTGCCCCCGATGTGATGGTCGCGTTCGGACGCCCCAAAGGGCATCGCCGCTCCTACAAACAGTGGGAAGAAGGGGGCATTCCGCCGCAGGTGGTGTTTGAGGTGGTCTCGGAAGGCAATACAGCCGACGAGCTGGAGCAAGTGAAGAAGGATTTCTACGAGAAGTACGGCGTGGAAGAGTACTATATCTACGACCCCGACACAGGGCGTTGGAAGGGCTTCCTGCGGCAGGGTGGTCAGCTCAAACAGATCGAAGAGATGGTGGGCTGGGTAAGCCCGCGTCTGGGGGTGCGTTTCGGAATCGGCGCAGAGGCAGACCCAGGCGTCTATGACACCGAGGGCAATCGCTTCAAGGGGTACTTGGAGTTGCGCGAAGCGTTGGAGCAGGCGATTGAACGGGAACGCCAACGCGCTCAAGAGGAACGCCAACGCGCCGAGCAGGAACGCCAACGCGCCATCGAAGCGGAACGCCGCGCCCGCGAAGAACGCCAACGCGCCGAGCTGCTCGCGCAACAGCTCCAAGCGCTGGAAGCCGAGCTCAAACGGCTCAAAGGAGAAGAATAAAAGCAGGAAAATCCCCGTAAAGTGCATACTATAAGGACAAGGAGACAATCATGCAAAAACGCGCATTTACGCTCATCGAGCTACTGGTCGTGATTGCAATTATTGCGATATTAGCGGCGATTCTGTTTCCTGTGTTTGCGCAGGCGCGTGAGAAGGCGCGTCAGACGCAGTGCCTCTCCAACTGTCGCCAACTCGCCATCGCAACGCAAGCCTACGCGCAGGACTACGACGAGACCTTTCTTACCCTGTGGTTCTATGTGAACGAGGACCGCCAGCGCAATCCACTGTACCAACGCTACAGCTACTTCCTGTGGGCGCCGCTGCTGTTCCCCTACATCAAAAACAAGGATGTCTTCCGCTGCCCCAACGGTCCCACCTATCCGCCGTCCTTTCAGGGCGGACCGCCTGAAGACAACTATATCGTGAATCTGGGCTACAACGAGTATATCTTTCGCGGCGTGGAGATTCAGGGGCTGGGCAACCCGACTTTTGCGCGCTTGTCGAGTTTCCAGGCGGAGTTGACACAGATTGCACTGATTGCCGACAGCGCGCTGGGCGGCTGGTTCCACGACTGGGGCAACCGCGACGGTCCGCAACTGCCCATTCCGGGCGAGCACCCGCAGTGGGGGATGCATCGGCTCAAGTGCGCCAACGGCTACTGGGGTCGGCGCGGCGCGTTCGGCGAATGTACCCATCGCCACCCCGACGGCGGCGCGAACATCGTCTACTGCGACGGACACGCGCAGTTTATGCCAGGCAAACGCATCCGCGGCGGCATCGACATGCCCTGTGAATCCCCTGTGGTTGACCCGCGCAAACCGATGTGCCCGTAGGAGACTACTATGCCCCACATAGGACTGCAGCTATACACGCTCCGCGACGATTTGAAAGCGGATTTTGCAGGAACCATCCGCGCCGTGGCGCAGATGGGCTACGAGTATGTCGAGACGACGGGTTTCATGGGCGAGCATAGCCCCGCAATGCACGCACTGCTGCGCGAAACGGGACTGAGAATCGCTGGGCTGGGCTTCGATATGCCGACGCTGGAGACCGCGCCCCAGCAAGTGATTGACGCCTGTCGGGAATGGGACGCCCACTATGCCGTGACCTTCTGGATCGATGAGTCGGAGCGACGCACCGCCGACGACTGGAAGCGTGTCGCGGAGCGGTTCAACCGAATTGGCGAGGCGCTGGCGCAGGGCGGCGTCCCATTCCTCTACCACATCCACGGCTACGAGTTCGCCGAGTACGATGGCGCACGCGCCGTCGATTTGCTGATGACCCACACCGACCCCCGTTCCTTCCACTTGGAGGTAGATACCTACTGGGTGGAGTACGCTGGCGTGAGCGCGACGGCGTTCTGCACCCAGTACGCCGAGCGCATCCGCGCCCTGCACCTCAAAGATTACATCAGCAAGCCCGACATGCACGATATTGAGGTGGGTGAAGGCGCGATTGATATGCGAGGCGTGCTGAATCTGGCGTTGCAACACGGTTGGCAGTGGCTGATTATCGAGCAGGAGCGGTACATCCGCACGCCGTTGGAAAGCGCGGCGCGCTGCCTAAAGAATGTGCAGAGCCTGTTAGAGGCTGTTAAGGCGTCCCCACACGACGCCTAAGCACACGCTGCACATACTCCGACTCGCGCACGCCCATCGATTGGCAAAGCCAGAGGTAGACGCTCATCGCGGCGGCGGCGACCAGCGCGCCCACTATAAGCGACTGCAGGTTCGCCTGGACGCCCCGAAACAGCGTGTGCAGACCCGCGTGAAGCGCGTACGCGAACGCCCCCATCAGCAGCGTTGCCAACCCGCTACGCAGCAGGAACCCCATCAACGGGCGCGGCGCATCGCCCTCTGCTGGCGGTATCCGACGAGTGAGTACCCGCAGCATCCAGACCATCTGTACGGTCGCTGCTACAGAGGTCGCCAACGCCAAGCCGACATGCCCCAACCCCAGCATGCGCACGAAGCCGACGCACAACACCACAAACAGCGCAGTCACCGCCGAGCCTATCAGCATGGGCGTTAGCGAGTCGCGCAGCGCGAAGAACCCACGCGCAATCAACGCCTGACCCGACCACGCGAACAGTCCCAGCGCAAACGCGCGCAGCGCGCTCGCGACCAGCTGCGTGTCCGTCGGCGTGAACTTGCCGTACTGCAACAGCACACGGCTGATGTCCTCCGCCAACACCAGCAACAGCACTGTGGCAGGCGCGGTGAGGAACCACACCAGCCGCAACCCCTGCTGTAGGGTGAGCCGCATCGCCCCCCACTCGCCGCGCGCCGCCAGCGAGCTCAGCGCAGGAAAAATCGCCAACGCAATCCCCTGACCCACAATCCCCAGCGGCGCTTGCATCTGACGGTTCGCGTTGTCCAACGCCGAAATCGTGCCCACAGGCAGCGACGAGGCGAACACGCGCAATATCAGCATGTAAATTCCCGGCAGCGACAGCCCGAACATCACAGGCAGCATCAGGCGGAACACCTCGCGCGCGCCCTCGTGCCGCAGGTTGAACTCTAAGCGGAACGCGCTGCCCATCCGATACATTACAATCAGGGGCAACAGCACGCTGCCGACCAGCGCGCCCACCAGCGCGCCCCACGCCAGCCCCGCTACGCCCAACCATAACGCCAACACCAACCCGCCCAGAATGATGCCGATGTTGTAGATATTGGGTCCCAGCGCAGGCGCAAGGAAATGCTTCCGGGCATACAGCGTCGCCATCATCAGCCCCCCCAGCAGGAAGCAGATTTGTGCAGGCAACACGATGCGCGTGAGGTGCGTGGTGAGGGCGAGGCGGTCGGCGTCGAAGCCAGGAAACATCAGCCGAACGGCAAGCGGCGCGCAAACTTCGAGGATTAGCACCAGCGCGGTCGTGAGGCTCACCATCACGGTCGCCACGATGGAGAACACGCGCCACGCCTCATCGGTGCGCCCCTGCTCCCAGTACCGTGAGAACACAGGCATCAGCGACGAGGAGAGCGCCCCCCCAGCCACCATAAAAAAGAGCAGGTCGGGCAGCTGAAAGGCGGCGCGATAGGCGTCGGTCAACTCGTCTTGACCGAATCGGAACGCAATCACCGTGTCGCGGAGCATGCCCAACAGTCGGCTCGCGAGAATGGCGGTCATCATCACCGCCGAGGCGCGCGCCCAACTGTAGCCGACCTGCGGAGCCTCAGAGTCCTTCATCGCGCGAAACGACCTTCAACCCCACCACGCCCACCACAATCAAGCCGATAAAGAACAGCCGCCAAAAGTCGCGCGATTCCTTGAACCAGAGCATACCCACAATCGCCACGCCCAGCGCGCCGATGCCCACCCAGACGGCGTAGGCGGTTCCGAGCGGAATCTTACGGATTGCCAACGACAGGAACCAGAAGCTCGCCCAAGCGGTGGTCAACGCCACCACCGTCGGCACGAGGCGTGTGAAGCCGTTGGAGAATTTCAACGCCGTCGCCCAGACGATTTCCATTAGCCCAGCAATCACGAGGAACAACCACGCCATGCGCGCCCAAGTATACCGATTCCGCCTACGACGCCATCTCAGCAGTGCCAGTCGATGTCGGTGGTCTCTTTGGCGTGTTCCTCGATGAACTTGCGCCGCGGCTCCACCTTGTCGCCCATCAGCACGCTGAAGATGCGCTCCGCCTCCATCGCGTCCTCCAGCTGCACCTGCACAATCACACGCTTTTCGGGGTCCATCGTGGTATCGGCGAGGTCTTCCGCGTTCATCTCGCCCAGCCCCTTGAAGCGCGTGACCTGAACATTCTTCTTCTTGATTTTCTTGAGGATTTCCTCCAGCTCTTGCTCGTCTTTGGCGTAGTATTGCTCGTCTTTGCCTGCGCGCACGCGGAACAGGGGCGGTTGCGCGATGTACACATGCCCGTTCTCAATCAGCGGGCGCATATAGCGGAAGAAGAAGGTGAGCAGCAGGGTGCGGATGTGTTCGCCATCGACATCCGCATCGGTCATCACGACGATGCGATGGTAGCGCAGCTTGGAGATATCGAATCGGCTATCCGATTCGCCGCTGCTGGGGTTGCCGTTGGCGTTTAAGCTGATTCCAGTGCCGAGCGCGGTGATGAGCGCGCGGATTTCCTCGTTTTCGAGGGCTTTATCGAGGCGGGCTTTCTCCACATTGAGGATTTTGCCGCGCAGGGGCAGCACGGCTTGGAATCGGCGGTCGCGCCCCATCTTAGCGGAGCCGCCTGCCGAATCGCCCTCCACCAAGAACAGCTCGCACTTGCTGGGGTCGCGCTCGGTGCAGTCGGCGAGTTTGCCAGGTAGCGAGGCGTTGTCCAACGCGCTTTGGCGTTTGACCAGTTCAGCGGCGCGGCGAGCGGCTTCGCGGGCGCGCTGCGCCGTGAGCGCCTTCTCGATAATTTTGCGCGCCACCGACGGGTTGCGCTCCAGATACTCGCTGAACGCCTCGCCCACGATGGAGTTCACCAAGCCCTGCACCTCAAGGTTGCCCAACTTGGTCTTGGTCTGACCCTCGAACTGCGGGTGGAGCAGCTTCACAGCAATCACGGCGGTCAAGCCTTCCAGCACATCGTCGCCTGTGAAGTTCGCGTCCTTGTCTTTCAGCAGTCCTGCCTTGCGAGCGTACTGGTTGATGACGCGGGTCAGCGCGGTCTTGAAGCCCGACAGGTGCGTGCCGCCTTCCACCGTGTGGATGTTGTTGGCGTAGGAGAGGAGCGTCTCCTGATAGCCCGTATGATACTGCAGGGCGACCTCCACTTCGGTCTCTTCGCGGGCGTTGCGGAAGTAGACCACCTTGTGGATGGGGTCTTTCGTCGCGTTCAGCTCCTCCACCAGCTGGGCGATGCCCTTGCTGAACTTGAAGGTCTGTTTGGGTTTATCGTTCAGCTCGTCGGTGAAGGTGAAGGTCACATTCGGGTTCAGGTACGCCAGCTCGCGCAGGCGTTTGATAAAGAAGTTCGGGTCGTAGCGGTAGTCGCCGAAGATTTGGCGGTCGGCGAGGAATCGCACGGTGGTGCCGCGCTTGGTGGTCGGTTTGAGTTTCTTGAGGGGAGCGACGGGCGCGCCTCGTTCGTATCTTTGGTGGTGCAGATGTCCATCGCGCGCGACGGTGACTTCCAGCCATTCGGAGAGGGCGTTGACGACCGACACGCCGACGCCGTGCAGTCCGCCCGACACGCGATACCCGCCGCCGCCGAACTTGCCGCCCGCGTGCAAGGTGGTCATCACGACCTCCACGCCCGGACGCTTCTCTTCGGGATGGATGTCGACGGGTATACCGCGCCCGTTGTCAATCACGGAGACGCTCTGGTCTTTATGTAAAATCACATCGATGTGGTCGCAGTGCCCTGCGAGCGCCTCGTCGACCGAGTTGTCCAGCACTTCGATGAAGAGGTGGTGCAGCCCGCGTGCGCCTGTGTCGCCGATATACATCGCGGGGCGTCGGCGCACGGCTTCCAAGCCTTTGAGAACTGTGAGCTGCTCCGCCGTATACTCGCCCTCGACCGCGCTGCTGAGACCGTTGGATGTCTCGCCGATGACCTCCACGCCCTGCGTCTCGATAGGCTCCGCAAGAGGCGTTTCGGGTTTGCCTGTTTTCCGCTTGACCGCCATAGATTTCGTATGCCTCCCTGCCAAACACTCGGCTGGATGCGCTACAAGTATACCCGATAGCAGGCATAGGCAAGAAACCCCGTATTTTTAAGGGAATCCCGACCAATCTAAGCTCCTTTACCATATCTTAACATGGCATTCTGTATCCTTTGGCTTGGAGGCACAACTATGCGCAGAAACGGATTTACACTGATTGAGCTACTGGTCGTGATAGCGATTATCGCCATTTTGGCGGCGATTCTGTTCCCTGTGTTTGCACAGGCGCGTGAGAGCGCGCGCAAGTCCTCGTGTCTGTCGAACGCGCGACAGATTGGTCTGGCGGGCGTGATGTACGCGCAAGACTACGACGAGATTCTGCCTGAGACGGGCTGGGTCGGTCCGTGCAGCAGCCCTGTTCCGAACGCGAACGGCGTGTACGATATTGGCGACCAATACTTCAGCGGCGTGTTCTCGTTCCCGATTGCGAGCGCGCCTTACATCAAGAACTGGAACATCTTCCAGTGCCCCAGCGACCCCGACAAGGGCGGGTTTAATAAGCTGGGATCGTTCTGCTATGAGGCGCAGTTGTTGGCGGTGCGCATGCCGGGCGCATATCCGGGCATGCGCGATGTGGTGAACGCGATGCGCAATGTGTTCCCGCTCTCGTATGCGGGCAACTATTTCCTCAGCCGCACCTATGATGTAGGTTTCGATCGCAACAACTATCGCGGCGAGAAGATGCGCCCGTTAGCGGGCATCAACGCGCCTGCGAATGTGTTCTTCATCGCCGATGTGGGTAGCAACATCGCTGCTAACGGCAACGCGTTCGCGGCATGGTACATCGCGCCGGGCTACGGCAACAACCAGAACGACACGCGCTGGCGCAAGGGCGGTCGCCACCAAGACGGACGCAACTGGACCTTCTGCGACGGGCACGCGAAGTTCTACAAAGACCCCTCGTTCCAGAACGCCGACGGCAGCTTCCGCAGCCAAGCCGAGATTATTTACGAGTACCAGCAGCGCGGAATCTACACCTTCCCCGAAACAACTGGTCCCGATTACCGTCGATAATCTCAGTACCTCCTCTCGGCAGCAGGGTTGTCCTACGCGCGTACATAGCGTAGGACAGCCCCGAACTGTCGTGTTTTTTGAATCCCTTCCTTGAGGTTCCCCCTACGCAGTAGGGGGAACCGCGCTGTTTTCAACGACACTGCGCAGGGTATTGTGTGGCGGCATGTTCGCTGGACAACGGGCTGGAGGGTTGGATTGCCGAAGGAATACGGGCTGTAGGTATCTACCTCGCGCGCTTCGAAGCCCCCGATGAACTCAGGAGACCAACTTCTCTACAACCTCGTGGCGCCCTATCGTGCGGGGCAAGTCTGGATACCCTCCACCTACGGCGGACACACGAGCCAGTGCATTATTGCCTTACTTATCCGATTCGGCGAAACGGTTTACAGCGCAGAGGACATCAACTGGGACGGCATCGGAGTAGGGACATCTTCGCGGCGCGTATCGCGGGCAAAATCGTCGCCGCCACCGTCGCCACCACGCGAGGGTACTCGAAAAATCGGGGTTATGGGATACCTAACTATACCGCTGTCGGACAATTTTGGAGTGTATCGCGCGGTATAATCCTCATTTGAACCTATCTCCTCAAGGGCAGGCGGAGGATGGAGGTATGGGAGTATTCTTGCGATGTGGCGCGGCATGGCGGTGGGGACTCGCATGCTTGCTGGCTGCTCCACCGATAGTAAGCGAGGGTCGCGCTGTGTGTGCCGCTCAGGATTACTTGGCGTTGCATGCTCAAGGCGTTGGACGCGCGTTGATTGTGCGAGACCCCGCCGCTGGCAATCTCCAGCTCGCGGCGCGCTTGGAAGCCGCCTTACAGCAACAAGGGCTGGAGACCGTTTCGATCTCGCTGGACGCGCTTGCCGACTCGTCCTGGCAAAGCTCCCCTACGCTGCGCTTGCTCGTGTTGCCCAACGGTCGGCGTCTCCCCGCCGCGGCGAAGGAGTCTATCGTTGGGTTTTTGCAAAGCGGGGGGAAGTTGGTCGCCTTCGGTGCGCCGCTTTACGCGGAGCCGATGGTGAAAGTGGCGGGCGAATGGGTTGCGCTGCACGCCCTCAAGGAGCAGCGCAAGCATCGGCTCCAATTGCGCCCCCTCTTGCCGACTCTGGACGCAGACGCGCTCAGCCGATGGGAATACTATTCGAAT
>CALGZO010000207.1 GCA_937934465.1 uncultured Fimbriimonadales bacterium
AAGGTGATTGACGTCTTCGGCGTGGATACCACGACCGTGCTGGAGGTGGAGGTGTAACGATGGCGTTTGAAATCAGCGCAACGAACCTGTCTGCCCTTGAGCCGCTGTTCAAGCCGTGGGAAGAGCCGACCATGCACCGCCGGCCCAACCCGACGAAGGGCGCGCCGTCGATCGTCGAGCAGGGGCGGCGTCCGAGTAAGGTTCCCATCGTGCGCGCCATCCGCGCCAAAGTGGACGATTGGCGCCGCGACGGGTACGCCGGCGTCAGCGAAACCTCGCGCACGCTGCTCCGGCACTGGTTTGAGAATGAGCATCGCGTGAAAGATGAGCGCGGCGACCTCGTGCCCTTCCGCTATCATTGGGCGCAGCGCGAGGCTATCGAGACCTTCATCTACCTGTACGAACTGCGCTGCGTGCGCAACGTGGCCGAACTGCTCTTTGAGTTTGGCGATAACCAACTGGCCGACCTGGCTCTGGGCATCCCGCCGGAGCAAGACCGCTGGGCGAAATATTGCGCCAAGATTGCCACAGGCGCGGGCAAGACCAAGATTATGAGCTTGGCAATCGTGTGGAGCTACTTCCACAGCCTTTACGAGCCGAACTCCGACTTGGCGCCCCACTTCGTCATCGTCGCCCCCAATCTCACAGTTTACGAGCGGTTGAAAGACGACTTTGAAAACTGCGCGATCTTCTATCAGGATCCGCTCATCCCCGAAGAGTGGCGGCGCGACTTTCAGATGCAGGTGGTGCTGCAGGATGAACCCGGCGGTGGTACAACCACCGGCGCCATTTACCTGACCAACATTCACCGGCTTTACCCCAGCCGCGACAACAGCAACGCAGCAGCGCAGGCTGAGACTGTGTCTATCTTCGGTCCGCCAGTCGTGCGGGGACGGGCGCTGGATACCGGCGAAAGCCTGCGCGCCCGCATCACGGCTCATCCGCGCCTGATGATACTCAACGACGAAGCTCATCACCTGCATGACCCCGACCTGGCATGGAACCGCGCCATCGACGCCCTGCACGAAGAGATCCAGAGCCTCCGGCGGGGTCAGGGCGGCATCTGCGCGCAACTGGACTTCACCGCCACGCCCAAGCACAACGACGGCTCGCTCTTTCGCCATATCGTGGTGGACTTCCCCCTGGGCGAGGCGGTGGACGCAGGCATCGTCAAAGTGCCCGTGCTGGGCGAATCGGATGAACTGGTGGTGCGCGGGGACAAAAAAACGCCTGCCCACGAGCGTTACGCCATTCATCTGCAGCTCGCCTACCAGCGGTATGAAAGGATTTACGAGGAACTCCACCGGGTGCGCAAACCCATCCTGTTCGTGATGACCGAAGACGCCACGGACGCCAACGAGATCGCCGACTACCTGGACAGCGACGCCTTTCCGCTGCTCAAGGGCCGCGTGCTCAACATTCACACCCGACTCAAAGGCAAGATCAAAGAGGTCACGCGCGGGGGCAGGACCTTCAGGGAGTTCGTGGAAAACGAAACCGCCATAAAGCCGGAGGACCTGCGCGCGCTGCGCGAGATGTCCCGCGAGCTGGACAGCCCGGACAGCAAGTTTCGCTGCGTGGTCTCGGTGATGATGCTGCGCGAAGGCTGGGACGTACGCAACGTGACCACCATCGTGCCGCTGCGGCCCTATTCCGCCAAATCGGGCATCCTGCCCGAGCAAACCCTTGGCCGCGGCCTGCGCCGGATGTTCCCTCTGGGCGACACACCGGAACTGGTGACCGTCATCGAACATCCGGCTTTCCGCAAACTCTACGAGGACGAGTTGGCGCAGGAAGGGCTGGACATCGCTGTCCTGCCGGTGCGCGAAGTCTTCAAGCAAACGGTCACCATCTTCGTGGATCATGAGCACAAGGACGTTGCAGCCCTGGAGATTGAAATCCCGCAGGTCTCCGATGCGGTCGAGACCACGCAGGAACTGCAAGGGCTGACGTTTGACGAGGTGCGCGACGCTTTTCAAAGCAAGTTCAAGCCTTTGCCCATCGGGAAGAAGCGGGAGGGGGACATCGAGTACCAGGAACGGCACCTCTTCACCGATGAGATTGTCACGAGCATGAAACTGGACGCCGGGCTGTTGAACAACGCCTGGTCGGCGCCGGCCTACTTTGCCCAGATGCTGGGCCGCGCCTGTCGCATCAGCAACCCGCATCAGGTGTTGGCGCCGCTGGTGGAACGCTTTATCGCGGAAGTGCTCTTTGAGCGGGTGGTGGACCTGTACGGTGGTGAGGTGGACCATCGTATGCGCGATCTGGATGTGATGGAGCATATTCGCGCCGTCTTTACGCCGCTCATTCTGAAAAAGATGGTGCGGCAAAAAGTGCGCCGACGTATCAGTCGCGGGCAACAGATCTCCACCTGGAAGCCCTATCAGGCCACCAGCCACGATAAACGCCCGGCGCTGCCGGCGCAGCGCACGATGTTCAACCTCGTGCCCTGCGACAACGATTTCGAGCAGGAGTTCACCGATTTTCTCGAAACCGCCCAGGATGTGGCCGCCTTTGCCAAGAACGCCGGGCCGCAGCGCCTGATGATTGACTACCTCAGGCCGGATGGTCAGCGCGCATTCTACGTGCCCGACTTTTTCGTGCGCACACAAGAGGGCGATTGCTACCTGGTGGAACTCAAAGGCCGGCAGGACGACCTGGTGGCGCTGAAGGCCGGCGCGGCGGTGGAGTGGTGCAAGGTCGCCTCTAACGAAAAGACGCGCTGGCGCTATCTCTATGTGCCCTATCACCTGTTCCGACAGGAAGCGGCCGCCGGGATTGCCGAACTGGCCCGCGCCTGCGAACCGGCCTTGAAAGGGCTATTGAAGGAGTGGAAGACCAAACAACTGGCGTTACCGCTAGAAGAAGCGACGGCGCAATCCCAGGAAGCAGCGCTCTTCAATCGGGTGCTTCAAGAAGCGGGCATTGTGCAACCGCCGCCCGAGGTAGCCGATGTGATGCGTCAGTCCGTCCTGCTGCTCGATCACGCCGTGCGGTCGAGGCACCAAACCTTGGCCCATGCCTTTCAGCCACTCTTGGGTCCGTTCGATGAGTATGCGCATCGCCTTCTTGAAAAACACCTCAGACCTTTCATACCGACGGATAAAGAGGTATTTATCGCCTTCTTCAACCCGATCCTCGATCACCTGCCTCCTCGGGAGCGGTCGCAGTTCGAGAAACATCAACGTTATCTGCGGGACAATCTGGTCTTTGGGCGCGCCATCCAGCGCCTGGGAACGTTGCTCTTTTGCCTGGACTATGCCCGGCAAGCGGGAGATGCCCCTTCTGGGATATGGGGAGCCGTCAAGACCCAATTCTCGACACCAGCCTTTAGGGAACTCTATAAGGTTCTGCATTGCGTCAATGAATTTCGCAACACACGCGTCGCCCATGTTGAGACGCGGCTCACCGACGAACAAGAGGCACGGGACGCCATGTGCGTATGGCTGCAGTGTCTAAACACGATGGTAGAACTCTGTGTCTCAGCGTAGGTGAAATGTTTGTCGGACTATTTGGTAGAAGGTTGGAAGAACTACAAGACCGAGGAGATTGATAAGGAACGGAACCTCCCTGGTTACGGTGGCTCTCCCCGGGCAGCTTTTCTATTCCACACAGAGCGGATCTCGGTCTGGTCGGGGTTCATAGCCGGCGATAAACGCGGGCAACCTTGACCACCCCTCCCCCCATTGTGGGAGAGGGGCACCGAGACCGCCGCGGCCAAGTGCTCTTCACCGACGCCCGTAAGATGGGTCGTATGGTGGATCGCACCCACCGCCAGTTGACCGACGAGGACATCCAGAAGATCGCCAGCACCTACCACGCCTGGCGTGGCGAGAAGGAAGCGGGCGACTACGCCGATGTACCCGGCTTCTGCAAGAGCGCGACCCTCGAGGAGATCCGCAAGCATGGCTACGTGCTCACCCCCGGCCGCTACGTCGGGGCTGCACCCCAGGAAGACGACGGCGAGCCGTTCGAGGAGAAGATGCAGCGGCTCGTGGCACAACTGTGCGAGCAGCAGGCCGAGGCCGCACGGCTGGATGCGGCGATTGCTAGGAACCTGAAGGAGCTGGGGTATGGCGGGTGAGTGGCTTTCAGTTACTTTGGCGGACGTTTGCCGTGACGTTCGGTACGGCTACACAGCATCCGCGACCGAACAACCCACCGGAACAAAGTTTCTTCGCGTTACAGATATCGCAGCAGGTCCGGTGGAGTGGGAGAGTGTGCCCTTCTGTGAGATCAGTAACGACGATTTCGAGACTTATAAACTTGAGCCCGGAGACATCGTCATCGCACGGATGGGAACGATTGGGGTGTCCGCACTCATTCGAGAACCAGTCAAGGCAGTCGCAGCGAGCTACCTGATAAGACACCGAGTCCGTGAGTCGATCGCTCTTCCGCGATTTATCGCCTACGTTCTGCGTTCTCCTACATATTGGGATTTCATCTGGTCGCATGGCGGAGGTGGGGCTGTACAGCCGAACATCAATGCCAAGGTTTTGGGGCAGTTCTGCTTTCGTCTGCCTTCCCTCCTCGAACAGCGCGCCATCGCCCACATCCTCGGCACGCTGGACGACAAGATCGAGCTGAACCGGCGGATGAGCGAGACACTGGAAGCCATGGCGCGGGCGCTCTTCAAAGCGTGGTTCGTGGACTTCGAGCCGGTGCGCGCCAAGATGGAGGGCCGCTGGCGCCGCGGCGAATCCCTCCCCGGCTTCCCCGCCCACCTCTACGACCTCTTCCCCGACCGCCTCGTGGACTCCGAACTGGGCGAGATTCCGGAGGGGTGGGGGGTCATTAGCTTGCCTGACGCCATCGACTTTCTTGAAGGTCCGGGATTGAGGAATTGGCAATACCGCGAGGAGGGAATGAAGTTCCTTAACATTCGGTGTATCGTGAATGGCGACTTGGACATTATGAAGGCAAACTGTATCAGCCTTGAGGAGTTTGAAAAGATTTACAGGCATTTTGCTCTGCAAGAAGACGATATTGTAATTTCCTCCTCTGGGACACTCGGACGTCTAGCCATTGTTCGAGCTGACCATCTTCCAGTCATGCTTAACACATCAATCATTCGGATGCGCGGACGCGGCGCAGTTGGCCTCGGGTACGTTTGGGGCTTCCTTCAATCCAAATACTTCCTTGCTGAAATGTTCGCATTGGCTGCCGGTAGCGTGCAGCTGAACTTCGGACCAATGCATCTTTGCCAGATTTCAATTTTGCGTCCGCCCGATGGAATACTCGAAGGCTTCGAGCGCACGGTTCAGCCGCTTCTGAGGAAGTCCGTCCAACTCCGAACAGAATCCCGTACCCTCGCCGCCCTACGCGATGCCCTGCTGCCCAAACTCATCTCCGGCGAGCTGCGGGTGAGAGATGCGGAGCGGTTTTTGGAGGAGCGGGGGCTATGAGATACGACCCGTACGGGCGACCGGCCGGTCGCCCCAACCGCCGCAGCATTCGCCTCAAGGGCTATGATTATTCGCGGCCAGGTGCATATTTTGTCACCGTATGCACGCAGGATCGGGCGTGCCTATTCGGTGAGGTGGTGGGCGGTGCGATGCGGTTAAATGCATTTGGTGAGATCG
>CALGZO010000208.1 GCA_937934465.1 uncultured Fimbriimonadales bacterium
GCGGAGTGTCTATCATATGTTCCAAGACCAGCTCGATGCGGTTCGCTGCGCCGAGCGACAGCACGCGCTCGTGCTTGCGCTGCACCCGAAAGGCGTCTGTGCGCGGCAGCGTCAGCGCATCCACCGCTATCGCCAGCACAGCCAGCAGGTCAATCAGCAGCGCCAGCCCCAACCAATCTGGGCGGGCGGCGCCCAAAAGAGCGACCAGCCCGCCCAGACCGAGTAAAACCCACGCCCTACTCGTGAGAACCACTGACGACTATCGCGATGGCGTGTAGCACTTGCCCAGATTATCCTCGTCCACGAGACCTTGCACTTGGAACACGCATGCGTCGGGGTTCGGGCGTCCGCAGCGGCGCAGGTAGGGTCCCTCACCCAAGCACCATGGACGCGCCTCACGCAGCGAGTCGAGCGTATTGCCCGTCAGGTAGCGGTAAGTGCAGTTCGGCTGCTCGCGACGCGCCTTCAGCACTTTTGAGTGTCCGTCCGCGTAGTTCACCATCAGAGTCTGCGTATGGCGCGCTTGAATGGGAACATCCAGCGCATCCATCCCAATCACGCTGCCGCAGTTGCCGTTGAACAGAATCATCAAGTGCCCATCGAACATCATGATGGTCTCTGCGGGGAACTTCACCTCCGCCAAGCTCACGGGGTTGCGCTTAGAAGGGTTCGTGTTCCAGTCAGTATTCAGGATGTGCTGTCCAGGAATGGCAAGGTCGAAGTTGAACATGTAGCTCAGTTTGCCAATCTGGGCGCACTCGCCGCCGGGCGTTTGCAGCGTGCTGGAGAGCGCCAAGATGCCGCCGTGTAAATCCATCGGCTGACCATCGGACGGGCAGCGCAGGATGTCCTTGTTCTTGGCATAGGGATAGGTTGCAGTAATCATGGTGTATTGGCATCGCTGCCCCGCGCTGTTGACGGCGGTGTCGTAGATGGCGAACGGGAACTTCTCGTCGTAGTCCTGCACATACATCTGCACGGCTAAGCCCCAGTTCTTGCCGTTGCTCAGACACTGGGTCTTACGCGCCGACTCGCGCGCTTGCGCAAACACGGGGAACAGTATCGCCGCCAAGATTGCTATGATGGCGATGACGACCAACAGCTCAATCAAAGTAAAGCCTCTTCGCATAGTCTCCTCCTCGATAGTTTAGTAGACTCTGGAACCGATTCTTCGGTTCCAGAAACTGTTTCGAGTTCAGCGCAGGGCGCGGTAGCATGGACCCAGCGCGTCTTGGTCGGCGACGCCTTCCAAGTACGGTCGGCAGCTATTGAAGGCGTCGTTGGCAGGCAAGCCACAATAGCGCGTGTAGGGACCCGAGCCGACGCACCAGAGCTCGTTGCGTGGAATAAACGGTGGGTTCGCCGCCTGACCCGGATAGAGATAGTAGCAGTCGGTTCCGGGATACTTGCGCCCCTTGACGGCTTTGGCGTGTCCATCCACGAAGTTCGCTTGCACGAACTCGTTGTGGCGCGGGCGGATGGGTATCGGGAACTGGATACTGCTATCGTTCGGCTTGCGGCGCATCAGGTTGCAGCTGCCCGATAGCGCGATATCGGCGTCGAAGATCATCGTAGTTTCAGCGACCAACGGCACTTCCGCCAGCGCCACAGTGCCTTGACTAATCGAACCTGACCCCAACGGCGTGCGCCCCGCTCGAATCACATCGTAGTTATACATGTAGCTAATTGTTTCGGGGAGCGTGCAAGAGGGATAGCCCATCAGCGTTTGGAACGCCGCGTTCATGTAGAGCGCCTTGGGGTCGCTGGGGCACTGCGTAATCCCTGTATTCTTCATGTAGGGTTGAATCGCGTCGAACACACTCATCACGCAGTTGCCGCCGCCTGCGCGTTGGGCAGGCGCGTAGAGCGCCATCGGGAAACGCTCGTCGGCGTCTTGAACATACATCAGTACCGCCGTCGCCGACTGGCGTAGGTTGCTCATACACTGGGTCTGACGCGCCTTCTCGCGCGCCTGAGCGAACACCGGAAACAGTATCGCCGCCAATATCGCGATAATCGCGATCACCACCAGCAACTCGATTAGCGTAAAGCCGTTGCGTTTCGTGTGCATAGCCGTCACCTTCCTGTAAGATGTCTTATTATACACCACTTAGGGTTCTCCTGCAGGAAAACAGGGAATTTTGACTGGACGGTTAGTCATAAGCGAACTCCTCATCGGCGCGGTAGCGGTTCGTGAGCTGTTTCACCAGTTGGCGTAGCAGGTCATTCAGGAGCGAACTTGCGCCGAAACGGAACCGTTCGGGGGTGAGCCACTCGTCGCCGAGCGTCTCGTGGAGCAGCACCAGATAGCGAACGGCGTCTTTTGCCGTGCGGATGCCGCCTGCGGGCTTCATCCCCACGGCGCGCCCTGTGGCGTCGTAGAAGTCGCGAATCGCCTCCAGCATCACCAGCGTTGCAGGGAGTGTAGCAGCGGGTTGGATTTTGCCCGTGCTGGTCTTGATGAAGTCCGCGCCTGCCATCAGCGCGAGGTGCGACGCTTTGCGGATTGCGTCATAGTCGCCCAGCTCACCCGTCTCCAGGATAACTTTCAGGTGGACGCGCTCGCCGCAGGCGTCTTTCACTTTTGCGATTTCGTCGAACACGCGCCGATACTCGCCCTGCAAAAACGCGCCGCGATTGATTACCATGTCAATCTCGTCTGCGCCCTCGCGGATTGCCCACTTCACATCGGCAAGGCGCAGGTGTAGCGGGTATTGCCCTGAGGGGAACGCCGTGCCAACAGCGGCGACCTTGATATTTGTGTCCTGCAGGGCGTCTTTGGCGGCGGCGATGAAGTTCGGGTACACGCACACGGCGGCGACGGGCGGCGCGGCGACGGTCTCGGCGTCAGGCATGCCCACGCGCGGCGTGTAGGGGTTGCGCGCGCGACTGCATAAACGCCTGACCTTCTCTTCGGTATCCGCGCCCTCCAGCGTCGTCAGGTCGCACATGCGAATTGCAAGGCGCAGCGCGAAGAGTTTGCTCTCGTGCTTGATGCTGCGCTTACCGAGCCATTCGCAGCGTTGCTGGAGTTCGTAGGCGTTCACAGGCGGAACCGTGCGCCACGCCTGCCCTGCTTTGGGGATGAGGCGTCGAAGCGCACGGCGGTCGGCTAAGTTCACGCCTGCCAAATCGCCGAACGGGGCGACTGCGTCGGTTCGCCCTGTGCGCGGAGCCGTCAGCACTGCCATCGCAGTTCCAGATTTATACGCGCCCGAGCAAACTCCTGCCGTCAGCGCGTGCCTTGCACCACCACATCCGCAAGCGGTCTGCCCTCCAAGAAGCGTAGCACATTTTGAATGACGCCCTGCGCGATGCGTTGTTGCGCTTCCTGCGTGACGCCTGCGCCGTGCGGAGTCAGGATGACATTCGGCAGTTTCAGGAGTGGGTGGTCGGGGGGCGGCGGTTCGGGCGCGAACACATCGATGGCTGCGCCGCCTAAATGCCCTTGCAACGCCTCCACCAGCGCGGCTTCATCCACCAGCTCGGCGCGGGCAGTGTTGATGAGAAACGCGCCCGGCTTCATCGCAAACAGCCGCTCACGGTTGAGCAAGCCGCGCGTGTCAGGCGTGAGAGGCATATGGAGCGAGACCACATCGCATTCGGGCAGCAGCGCGTCAAGTTCCAGATAGGTCGCGCCGAGTTGCGCCTCTTGCTCAGGCGGCAACGGGTTCACATCATAGTAGAAGGTCGTCACGCCGAAGGGCAGCAGGCGCGCCGCCGTCTCGCGTCCGATGCGTCCCATGCCCAAAATCCCGAAGGTTTTGCCCTGAATATCGCGGGCGTGCGCAATCCAGTACGGCAGCGACCACTGACCCTGCGCGAGCATGTTGTGCGCAGGGATTAGCCCCTTCATCAACGCGAGGGCGACCATCGCCACATGCTCGGCGACGCTGACGGTGTTCGCGCCCGTCACGGCGGCGACGGTTATGCCCAACGCCTGCGCCGCGTTGATATCCACATGGTCAACACCCACGCCTGCCACTTGAACGAAGCGCAGGCGCGTTGCAGCTTGCAACATCTCGCGCGTGAGCGGCGTGAAGGCGGTGGAGATGAGCACCTCTACATCGGGCAGGTGGGGTGCGAGCTCGTCGGCGTTGGTGGCAAGCTCAACAGTGTGCCCCGAAAAGAGCGCACGCACCATCGCCAACTGCGCCTGCACCTGCTCGGACGGCGGTAAAATCGCGACCACTTTCATAGTATGGGCGTAATTCCTCGCAGCGATAGAAGTTCCTGCTAAGCTCGGGTGTCCGAGAGATCGGGGCGTGCGCTGTAGTTCAGCCTCATCGTGATAATATATGTGATGGTGCGACGCCATTCTTGGCGTCGTAGCGTCGGCGTCCTCGCCGACGAGTCGTGCTTGGACAGGAATGTCCAAGCGAGGGTGTTCGGAAAATCGTCTTGGCAGAATGCCCATCCATGGAACACAGGGCGCCCCTACGGCAATAGCCAAGTGGGGGCAGGTACCCCCTCCTTTAGGTTCCCCCTGCAAGCAGGGGGAACCAATCGAGAAAAATCGGTTCCCCCTTTTCAAGGGGGAACCTGCAGGAGGGGGTTCCCCATACAACAGTCGAATTTTCGAACACCCTCTGTCCAAGCCACTTGTAGCGTCGGCGTCCTCGCCGACGAGTCGTGCTTGGACAGGAATGTCCAAGCCACAGGGTGTGTGTGCTTGGACAGGATTGTCCAAGCCACGCTCTGTTCGGCAGGATTCAGACGCTTCTTGGCGAAAAGCAGTTGCGCACGCAGGAGACGCCATGAGGTTCCGCTGGTCGGGCGCTGTTGCTGGGGATGTGGAAGCCGCCGCCGAACGCCTGAGCGCGTACCTGGAAGCGATAGGCTATCGTTCGCAAGGCGCGCTGCGCTGGGCGCGCGGCGACCGCTGGCGAGCTATCGCGACCCTCTCGCCACGCGCGCTGCCCATCACTATCGAGGCGAAACTGCAATCGTGGGGCGTGCAGACCCTCGTGGATGTGACCTATGAGTTCAAGCGAATGGCGCGCGCCCTCAGCGAGCAGGACGCCGACCTGATTGTGGCGGAGCTGCGCGGACTCAACGAGTACTTGCAGCACGACACGGCAGATTTCGAGGGGATGTTG
>CALGZO010000209.1 GCA_937934465.1 uncultured Fimbriimonadales bacterium
AGCCATGCGCCCAGCATGCCGATGCTGACGCGCCCCAGCTTCTCTACCCAAGGGCGCACCTCGCCTTTACCCGAGTCGTACAGCACCAGCACCAAGTAGGCAATCACAGCGACGCCCACAACGGTGGTGAGCGCGAACACAAGCACCGACGCCCAATCCCACACGAATGGGTAGTCGGCGACGCGGTAACCGTAGCGAGCCACCGAGGTCGCGCGTATCGTCTCGCGGATGACGCCGATGCCCAACAAGCTCAGCAGCCAGAACCCCAGCGCGCGCACGCCGCCCGTGAGCGGGTCTATGTGGCGAAAGCCCTCGCGTATCAGCAACGCTATGAAAGTGAATGCGAGCGCCATCACGATGTGCAGTCCGAACTGGATGCCCTGCGTAAACGACCACGCGATGCCCGTAATCCAGAGCAAAGGCGCGGAGACCAGTGCGAGCCGCTTGCCCAGATTGCCTACCTGTGTCAGGTACTCGTAATCGGCGTCGTCGCGCTGTCGGAAGTACCACGCAAACAGCATCAGCGTCACGCCCAGCGACAACACCGAGCTTACCAACAGCAAGAAGGCGACGCGCGGCAGGTTGTAGGCGTGGAACACGACACCGCGCGTGTCGGGTTCAAGGTTCGGCGCGTACCACTCGCGCCAGTACTCGGGGTAGAGCTGCGTGTTGGCTAACACATGCATAATCCAGCCTGCCAACAAGATGAGCGCGATGGATAAGCCCGACGCCCACAGCAACCGTCCCTGCGGCGAACCTTTGAGGTAGAACAGGTATGCCATGCTATAGCCGCCCATCACCACGAAGATGAAAAGCGTACTCCAGAAGCCTGTGAGCGTGTTCGCCGCGTACCAGAGCGGGTCGTAGATAGTCTGCACGAACAGGAGGGGCGCGATGCCCGTCACTACCCCCAGCCCGACAGCGTTCGGCGCGAGGCGCGCCGCCACACGCGCGAGCCGACGCTGCCATTCATTCCCGCGCAGGAACGCCCAGAGCGCGAAGCTCGCCGCGCCCAAAGCCAGCGTCACAAAGAAGATATGCAGCACAAAGGTCGCCACCAGCAACACTTGGATGAGCGTGGGAGGGAGCGGCGCACCCAACGGATCGCGCATCATCCGCAACATCTCGGTGTTAAGCATCTCCATACTAAATCACCTCCGAGCTAAAGCGGCAGGCGGCTCGCCCTCTTCCACCAAGCTGTGGAGATACATCGCCATCGCCGCGCGCTCCTCTGCTGTGCCCTTCACAGGATGCATGTAGGGGAAACCGCCAATTGCATTGAGATACGCCTCAATCGACTCGCGGGTCTTCGCGCCGCGCATGCGCAGCAGCTCATCGACGGGGCGTAGGCGCAGCTCGTGTCGCCCCACCTGAATCGCCGTCTGACGACTTACACTGTGGCACGAGGCGCACTGCTGCAGCACCAGCTGCTTGCCAATCTTCCAGTGGCGTTGCGTATCATAGAGTTCTTGTGCAGTCTTGGGCGGCGTCACGAACGGCAGCTGCCCGAGAACGCCTTCTTGATTGAGACGCGCCTCCTCGTTGCGTGCGCCACGCGATGGGATATCGGCTATCACGAGCTGATTCGAGGACATGTAGCCTGCGATGATGTCGGGTTTACGCATCACCTCGCGGGTGCGTTCTGCGCCAAAGATTGCCAAAAACAGCACGCCCATCGCGCCCAGCGCGATTATCGGACGCTGCGTGCGCGGCGCGATAATGTTCACCAGCAGCCCCAGCAGGGTCAGCACGGCGCCGCCCAATATCGCCTGATAGGTGATTGCAGGTACAGCGCGGCTCGCCATCACTTGGCGCGCATGCTCAGGCAGCGTCGGGTAATACCAGAACTGCCAAATCAGCGCGCCCACAATCAATCCTGCCAACCCCAAAATCGAGGCGCGACGAATAATATGCTCGCGCCACGGCGAACCTTTCGGCATCAGGGAGGCAATCAAGCACGCCCACGCTGCCGTGATGGTGAACATCAACGAGAATCGCATAAACAGCATCGGGTAGTAGGTGGGGTTGTAGAAACCATCCAACGATGCTCCCGACTGGAGCCACGCGCCTGGCGTGAGCTTGAACGAGAGGATGCCGACGATTATCGCCATCGTGCCCGTCGCGCCCAGCGCCAAAATCCACGCCAGCTTGAGATGTGTGCGCGGGTTCACGCGCCCCAGTGTGTAGTAGTAGACGATTATCCCAACCACATCGATTAAGAACATGTACCACTCCGCGCCCCAATACAGCACGAAGTTGTGGATGAGAGCGGAGATACCGCGCGGATTGGCGGCAGTCGTCGTCTGCCATATGCCCACGCCTGCTAACGCGCCGAACACATACGCGAACACCAGTAGCCCCAACGCGCTGCGCTTGAGGTACTCGTAAAATTCGGGGCGGTTCTCGTAGACAGCGCGGCGTTCCAAGTACAGATTGAACCACGCCGCAGCGACGGTCAAATGCGAAGCCAGCACATGAAACGCGGCGACTATCGCCACATACATCGCCGAATGCACAAAAACGCCTTCCCAAGTTGGATACATCGCTATCCTCCTAAGCCGTCAGTGCGTATAGAAAACCGTTCCGTGAAATTTATCACGAAGCGGCGTCTGCTTGTCATGATACTACCCAAGCTTAGCCTGATTATACCCCATGCAACTCCCAGAATGCAAGAGCTTGTGATTTATTTCACGAATAGGGTATAATTACCCGTGTAGGAGGCTTTGCGTATGAGGAGTTTATACACACTGTCGATGAGTCTTCTGGTGATAGCGTTGCTGAGCGGGTGTCAGCGCCCTGCGACGGTAGGCGCGCCTGAACCTCAACTGCCGAACTATCCCGACAACATTCCGCTGCGCGCACGAGGTTTGGGTTTGCCTGGAGGCGGCGCGGCTGGCTCTGCGCCTGCAAACGAACCTACTCAATCCACGCAAGTAGCGTCGGCAAAGCCAGCATCGCCCGAAGAGTGGGGCAAGCAGCTGTTCAATCAGCACGGATGCGTCAGCTGCCATTCCAATAAGCAAGTTGCGCCGCTGCTGGAAGGGCTATACGGTCAGGCGGCACACGCGCTGGCAAACGGCAGCACAATCAAGGCAGACGAGGAATACATTCGTGAATCCATTATCAACCCGACAGCAAAAGTCGCTAAAGGCTACCCGCCAATCATGCCTTCTTTTAGCCACCTGCCCAAGGAGGAGGTGGACGCGCTGGTAGCTTACATCAAGAGTTTGTAGCCTGAGAGCCTTGCCCCGAAGGTCAGACCCGTAAGGCGTGTTAGGGGCAGACCTGCGTGTCTGCCCCTACATGGGGACTCTTATTCCGTGTTTTCTGGGATGAAGCCGTCGTAGACGGGCAGGAAGTCGCGCCACGCTTCGCGCGAGATGGCTTTCGCGTATTGCGTGAGGCTGAGGTAGGGCACGAAGGTCGGACGGCGCGGCTTGCGCGCGAGTTTCATCCCCGCCTGCTGCGGCGTGCGGTCGCCCTTGACCAAGTTGCACCGTCGGCAGCACGCCACCAAGTTCTCCCAAGTGTCGCCCCCGCCCATACTGCGCGGAATCACATGGTCCACTGTCAAGTCGCGCGAGACATGCCCGCAGTATTGGCAGGTGTAGTTGTCGCGCGCGAGGATGGCGCGGCGGCTCACGCGCACCTGCGGCAGCGGACGCTTCACCATGTAGCGTAAACGCACCACCGACGGCGCCTCGAAGCCCCCCGACACCGTGCGCACATAATGACCGTTCGTCAGCACCACTTCCGCCTTCCCCGTGAGTATCATGTTCACGGCGCGGCGCATCGTGCAGATATTAAGCGGCTCGAAGTTCTGATTGAGAACAAGCACCTCAGCCATGGCTGCGCAGCCTCCTTGACCCCCTATAATAAAATCGGGGAGCCATACGCACAGACTCGCGCAGGCTCCCCGGCAACACACGCGCCCGAACGGCGCGGCAACGGAACCGCCCGCGCGTGCCAAACCAGGAGCCTGTGCTCCAACGCTCACACTCGAACCCGTTTAGTCCGTGCATCGGCATCGCCTATATTATAGCCTATATTGCGCTATAAATGCAAGCGCCACTCAGGTATACTCCCCCGCGGAGGGAATAGTTCCGATGAATGGCGCACAGATGCACCTGATGTTGAACCACCTGCTTGCAAGCGCAATCGTGGTGGGACTGCTCAACGCCCTTGTGTTCGGCGTGATGGGCTACACCGCGCATCTGGGCGGCATGATACGCCATCCCGAAATACGGGGCAGTACAACCGCCGCCGCGCCTAACGCCGACGCCAAGCGCCACGAGGCGGACGAGGATTAGCGCGCCAACGCCACACAACAACATGTAATCCGTCATAATTACCATGATGCGACTGACTGCGACGCTGTGGGGGATAGGTATCGCACTACTAAGCGGCTGCGGCGGCGATAACCCCGCCCAATCGCCTCAGGAGACGAAACAACCCGTGCAAATTCAATCGGAGACACAGACGGCGAACCTCAAGTTTGCCTTCAATATGCTAAACCAGCTGGACGACCCCGACACGGGCGCGAACCTCTGCTTCTCACCCCTGTCGCTGACGATTGCGCTGAGCATGACGCTCGACGGCGCGGCGGGCGAGACCTACGACGCCATCGCTCAAACGCTGGGCTACGAGCAGATGCGTCCCGATGTTATCCATCGGCAAGCCCTTCAGCTGGTCAGCCTGCTGCGCCCCAAAGACGAGGCGGTCGCTGTCCGCACAGCCAACGGCTTATGGGTGCAGCAAGGCTTTGAGCTGAAGCCCGACTTCTTGCGCACGCTCCTTACCTACTACGAATCGCGCGTGGAGAGCATCGATTTCACCGCCGCCGACGCCGCCGAGCGCGTCAACCGCTGGGTTGCCGAGCAGACGCAGGGAATGATTAAGGAACTCTTCCAAGCAGGCGATTTTGACGCGATGACCCGCTTGGCGTTGGTAAACACGCTCTACTTCGAGGGCAAGTGGCAATATCCGTTCGAAAAAGAGGCGACTCAGGACGCCCCGTTCTACTTGGAAGACGGCAAAACCAAGCAGGTTCCACTGATGCGCCTGTCGGAGCGGCTGCCGTATCTCAGGGGTGAGGGTTTCCAAGCGGTTGCGCTGCCCTACGGCGAGGGCGACTACCGATTCTATCTCTTTCTGCCCGACAAGGGGCGCACGGTCGCCGAGTTGCGCAAGCAGTTGACGCCTGAGAACTGGAGCCAGTGGATGGCGGCGTTCCGCGCGACGGAGGGCGACCTGCTAATGCCCCGCTTCAAGGTGGAGGGGTTCTACAATCTTCTGCCGCCGCTAAGCGCGCTGGGGATGGAGGTCGCCTTTGATCCCAATCGCGCCGATTTCAGCCGTATTGCCGATGTGTCGCCCGAGCGGCTGTTTATCCAAAAAGCCATCCAGAAGGCGGTGGTGGCGGTCGATGAGGCGGGCACGAAAGCCGCCGCCGCTACAGGGATTACCGTCGGCGTCACTGCCGCGCCCATGCCAAGCCAGCGGTTCCATCTCGTGGCAGACCGCCCGTTCCTGTTCGCGATAGTGCATGCGCCGACAGGCACGGTGCTGTTTATGGGGATTGTGCGCTCGCCGTGAGCCGTGCAAGGGGCGTCTGACCGCCGTACACCTGCGCGCCCGTGTGGGTGAGGATTTCCACCGCGCGGGTGAAAATAAGCAGGTCCACCTGACTGCCGCGCTCAATAAACGATATCTTCTGCGCAGGTTGCACGCACTGACCCTCGCGAACATAAGTGGTGATTTTATTCACGAACTTGTCGGCAATCTCGACCATCGCGAGGCGCACGCGCTCGTTCTCAAGGAACACGGTCTGTCGCTCGTTCTCCAGATGATAGCGTTTGCCCAGCAGGTCTACCGCGCGGCGCAGCCACGCCATGCTCACATACTCCCACAAGTCCACCATCGGCAGGTTGGCGCGGGCGGGCGTGTAGACAATCTTGCGCACCCTGCCTGCCATCGGCGCGTAGTTGTAATGCACATCGAGGGGACTCATGTAGACGCCAATCAGCCAGCCTTCAGGCGATACGCCGTCCCACTCGGCGCGGGTGATTTCAGTGATGGGGATGGCGCGCCCCAGCTTCTCCGCGAACACTGTGCCGTCCGCGCTCACGGGGCGGATGTAGACCACTTTGCCGTCGCAGGGCGATAGGATGAGGTTTGGGTCGGACGGGGGCAGGCGTAGCGGGTCGCGGTAGAACCAGACCTTCCGCAGGAACCAGTTCGCTCCAGCGACCGCTGCGCCTGCCCCCAGAGTCCACTTCAGCCAAGTTGGGATGCGCACAATCAGTTCGTGTCCGCCGCCGACTCCGGCTTGCCCTGCAACGCCGAGAGCGACTCCGCTTTCTTGGCGTAGGTCTCAGGGTCATTCAGGAACTTGTTCTTGCAGCCGTTGCAGCAGGTGTAGTAGACCTTGTTATTGTAGGTGAAGCGCACGGCGGAGTCCAGTTGCAGCTCCTCGCCTGCCACGGGGCAGATTAGTTTGTCAGCAGGGGCGGCTTCCGTCTTCTTCTCGACAGGCTTGCCCTGCTGCTTGGAGAGCGACTCCGCCTTCTTGGCGTAGGTCTCAGGGTCTTTCAGGAAGGTGGCTTTGCAGCCGTTGCAGCCGACATAGTAGACCTTGTCGTTGTAGATGACCTGCACAGCGGTTTCGATCTTGAGTTCCTCGCCGCTGACGGGGCAGATGAGTCGGTCGGCAGTTTGCGCGGGCTTATCGCCGCAGCAGCTTTTGCCCTCTGCCTTCTGCTCGCTACAGCAGCTCTTACCTTCCGCTTTCTCGTCGCTGCAGCAGCCCTTGCCCTCCGCCTTGTTGGAGTTGCAATTGCCACAGCAGGATTTCTTCTCGGCAGGATTCGCTGGCGTGGTGTTGCTTGTGGTGCGCGTGTTGGACGCCAGCTTCACATACTTTTGGGGGTTCTTGCGGAACTCCGCCAAGCAGTTCTGACAGCTGAAGTAGTAGGTCTTGCCCTGATAGACCATTCGGGGGGCGTTCTTGGTGTCGGTAATCACCTTGCCTGAGACGGGGCAGCGCGCCTGCTGCTGTTTGGCGTTCGCTTGGCGCGTCTGCTGCGGCTTCTGCTGGGCGTTATTCGTCTTGTTTGTCTGCACAAAGGCGATGGAGCTAAGCGTGAAGCTCATCGCGAACACTGCAAGTGCTAACCCGATGTTGCGCATAGATAGATGTCCTCCTGAAATTCAATTATACCCTACTATCCGACGAGTCCGCGCAAGGCGTCGAGGCTCTCGAATCCGTGTTGCTGGAGGTAGTTGTGGATGCCGTCGAGGATTTCCAGCGCGGTGGTGGGCTGCACATAGTTGGCGGTTCCAATCTGCACGGCGTGTGCGCCGAGCAGGATATATTCGAGGGCGTCGTCGGGTGTGCTGATGCCGCCGACGCCAATCAGCGGGGTGTCGGGCAGGGCTTGGCGCACGCGCCAGAGGTGGTACTGCGCGATGGGCTTGACGGCAGGTCCCGACAGCCCGCCCACCTTGCTGCTGAGTCGGAATCGGCGCGTTTGGGCGTCCACTGCCACGCCCAGCAGGGTATTGATGAGGCTGAGGGCGTCCGCGCCTGCGTCGACGGCGGCTTGTGCGACGGGCGTGAGGTCGCCCAAGTTCGGCGTGAGTTTGGCGATGAGAGGCAGGTCGGCGGCGCGTCGCACGGCGGCGACTACCTGCGCCGTCAGCTCCGCGCTGACGCCGAACTCCATACCCCCACGCGCTTGGTTGGGGCACGAGAGGTTCAACTCCAGCGCGGCGACGCCCTCCGCGCGGCTCACTTTCGCGGCGACCTGCACATACTCTTCCAGCGTCTCGCCTGCGACGCTGACGATAATCGGCGCGCCGTACTCGCGCAGGCGGGGCAGCGTCTCCAGCAGGAAAGCGTCCACGCCGTCGTTTTGTAAGCCGATAGCGTTGAGCATGCCTGCGGGCGTCTCGGCGACGCGCGGCGGCGGGTTGCCCATGCGCGGCGCGAGCGTGAGGCTCTTGGTCACTATCGCGCCCAGCCGCGTCAAATCCACCAGGTCGCGATATTCCAAGCCGTAGCCGAAAGTGCCTGCCGCCGCCATCACGGGGTTCGGCAAGCGCAGCCTGCCCAACGCGACCTGCAAGTTCACTGCCATACGACCTCCTCCGCCCAGAACACGGGTCCCTCCGCGCAGGCGCGCTTGTACCAGACGCCCCCGTCAGGCGTGCGCACGGGTATCGCGCAGCCCAAGCACACGCCCACTCCGCAAGGCATCGGCGCGTCTAACGAAATCTGGCAGGGAACGCCGCGCGAGAGGCAGATGTCCGCAGCGACGCGCAGCATCCGATTGGGACCGCATGCGTACACCGCCGTTTCGAGGGCGTCGTCCAGCGCCTGCGCGAGCAGGTCGGTGACATAGCCCTGATAGCCCTGCGAGCCGTCGTCGGTGGCGATGCGCACTTCCGCCCCCAGCGCGCGGAACTCGTCCAACCCGACCAGCATTTCGCTGCGCCGTGCGCCTGCCAAGATGAGCAGTTGCTCGTCGGGCGTCAGCGTGGGCGCCAGTCGCGCGGCGAAGAAGCACAGCGGCGGCGCGCCCACCCCGCCCGCCACCAATATATGCCGACGCGCCGCGCGCACCGGCTGAAAATAGCTGCCCAGCGGTCCCAGAGTCTGCACGGTCGAGCCGATGCGCTTCATCGCCAGCAGCTCGGTGAACGCGCTCTGCACCGAGTAGAGGATGCTGAACACGCCCTTGTCGGGGTTCGCCCGCAGGATGCTGTAGGGGCGTCGCCACAGCGGCGCGTGCGTGCGCACAGCGCGCACCATCACGAACTGCCCCGGCGTCGCGCGCTCGGCTATCGGCGGCGCATGCAAAATCAACTCATATAGGTTCGCCCCACGCCGCTGATGCTCCACCACCACTGCAGGCAACTCATAGCGACTCATCGACACAGAGTGTACCTGTTCACGGTATACTTGGCGCGTGAGTTGGCAAACGCCTGAGTATCGCCTCACGGCGGAGCGGTACGCGCCGCGCTTCGTGGTGCTGAGCGGCGTGTGCCTGCTGATGGTGCTGATGGCTTGGCTCGGCATCCTGCTGCGCGGACTGCAACGCGAGCAACACCCCAACGCGCTCAAAGACTCGGTAGAGACCTACCTGCGCAGTGGACAATACGAGCTGGTCAACTGGCAACCCTGCCGCGACGAGGCGTTCCAGAGGGCGCAACAGCGCGACCGACTCGTGATGATGGAGGTCGGCGCGTACTGGTCGGGGCGATGTCAGCGTATTGGGCGCGAGGCGTTCTCCGATTCGGGCGTGGCGGACCTTGCGAACCGCGAGTTTGTCGCCGTCAAGGTAGACGCTGAGGCGATGCCGAAACTCGCGCGTTATGTGCGACAGCTGGCGCAGCTGATGGGCGCGCCTGCGCGATACCCCATAATCGCATGGTTCACGCCTGACGGCAAGCCCGTGCGCGCCGTCGCGCCCGACACACGCGCCGAGCTCATGCGCCACATGGAAGAACTCAGCCTGCTGTACCGCAACCGCCCTGAACAGATTCAACAGATGGCAGGACAGTTAGAGCAGGCGTGGAATGCGCGTTGGGCGCGCGCGGCGCGTCGTGCTGCTCCGAATCCAAACGCCGTCGCCGCCGACTTCCTGCGCGCCCTCACGCCCACGCTCGAGACGCCTGCGACGAATCTCAATCATTTGGAGGCGTTGCTTGCCCTCGCCGAGCGCGGCGACACAGACGCGCAGAGCCTGCTAATCGCCCACCTCCAAATGCTGCGTCAAAGCCCCCTGTGGGATACGGAGCAACAGCTATTCCACGCGCTGGAGGACGGTATCGACGCGGAGGGCAAGCCGACAGGGGGCAAACGGCTCATCGAGCACGCCCGCCTGTTGAGCCTCTACAGCCGTGCGAGCCGTCTCGAACCTGAGCTGAGCAGCGCGGCGCACGAGTTAGCCGACGCGCTGCGCGTGCGCTTCTATCGCGAGCGACCGCCGAGCTTTATAGGCGCGCTGCCGCCCCCGAAACTGAGGATTGCCGTCGCGCAGAATCGCGGACTCCCCCACAGCGACGCCATCCTATACACCGACGCGAACGCTTATACAATTATCGCGCTGTGCGACTATGCGGAGACTTTCGGGCAGATTGACCCGCAGGCGTTGTGGGCGGGCGAGACGGCGTCGCGCGCGCTGGAGACGCTACGCGCCTTGCGCACCCTGCAGGGCGACCTGTTCCACAGCAGCGTGCGTCAGGCGCGCGACTGGCTGCCTGACCTTGCGCTCGCGGCGCACGCCGCCCTGCGCGTGTATCGTCTCACGGGCAACCCCCGCGCCCGCGCCCTCGCCGAGCAGCTCCTCCGATACGCTTGGCGCAACTACGCCGACCCCACGGGGGGTATCTACGACATTGCGCGTAGCCGTCAGTGGGGCGCGCTGACAGTCGCGCCTGTGCGTGTCGCCGCCGACGACGCCCTGCCTGCCGACAACGCGCTGCTCGCGCTCGCCGCGCTTGAGTACGCCCAAGCCACGCGCGACTCGCGCTGGCGCGCCCGCGCTATGCAACTCGCCGAGATTCTGGCTGGCGAGTACGACCCTTCGCAGCCGCTGGCGTATGCAGGGTATATTCTACTGACGGCTCGAATCGACGCCGACGCGCCGCCCCGCTCGGACTAATCCTCCGAGCAGGCGCAGCCGAACACGACGCACGATGCAACGAACGCTCTTAGGGCGCACGAATCGGTATGTGTATCCGATATGGGCGCGCGGCAACCTCAGCGGCGCAGGCTCGGCGGAAGAGCGCGCCGAACGACTGATGGACGCGCTGCTGCAATCGCCCATCGAGACGCTGGACATCACCCCTGCGCCTGCGCTGTGGGGGCGGTTCCTGCGCGAGGTCGCCCACGCGCTCCAAGTCGCAGTCGCCTCGCCTATCAACCTGCTGCTGCAAGCCTCCGACGCGCGTGTGGCGGCGAACTTGGTGCAGTCGCACCTGATAGAGACGCTCTGCGCGGTCGGGCGTGAGCGCATCGATTACTATTTCCTCAGTTTGCACGAGTTGCCCAGCGAGTCGCAGCTCAGCGGCGCGTTGGAAGCGTTGGAGTTGGCGCGTCAGGAGGGTCAAATCGGCGCGGTGGGGCTGGCGGCGTGGGGCGACCCGCTGGCGATGTTGGCGTTGTGGCGTGCGCACGACGCCTTCGAGGTCGCGCTGCTGCCCCTCGAACCCAACGCCTTGCAGACGCTGCTGCCCGAAGCGCGCGCCCGACGCACAGGGATTATCGTCCACGCCGACGCCCCCGACGAGGCGTTCCAACACGGCGCACAGGTCGCACTGCTACCCGCCTCGCTTGCAGT
>CALGZO010000210.1 GCA_937934465.1 uncultured Fimbriimonadales bacterium
TGCCCTCCGATAGCCTCGTGCCGAAAGACCCGTCGCTGCTGTTCACCAGCGCGGGGATGGTGCAGTTCAAGCCCTACTTTCTGGGCGTCGCGCAGCCGCCCGCCCCGCGCGTGACCACCGTCCAAAAGTGCCTGCGCACCACCGACATCGAATCGGTGGGCGACCTGTCGCACCTGACCTTCTTCGAGATGCTGGGCAACTTCAGCTTCGGCGACTACTTCAAACGCGAGGCTATCCTGTTCGCGTGGGAGTTCCTCACCGAGCGGCTGAATGTGGACACCGACCGCCTGCAGTTCACCGTGTTCCAAGATGACGACGAGGCGTTTGAAATCTGGCGTCGCGAGGTGGGCATCCCCGAAAACCGAATCTGGCGACTGGGCGAGAAGACCAACTTCTGGCCCGCGAACGCGATTAGCGAGGGTCCCAACGGTCCCTGCGGTCCCTGCTCGGAGATTTTCTACGACACGCGCATCGACACGGGCTGCACAAACCGCGATTGCGGTCCTGCGTGCGATTGTGGACGCTGGCTGGAGATTTGGAACTTGGTGTTTATGCAGTACGAGCGGAGCGAGGAGAACGGCAAGCCGAAGCTCACGCCGCTGCCGAAGCAGAACATCGATACAGGCATGGGGCTGGAGCGCACCGCCGCCGTGCTGATGGGCTTCGACAGCCCGTTTGAAACCGATGTGTTCGCGCCCATCGTGCGTCGCATTGAGGAGCTGGCGGGCGTGCGCTACAAAAGCAGCGAGCCGACCGACGCCGCCATCCGCCTGATTGCCGACCACATCCGCACGGCGACCTTCACGATAGCCGACGGCGTCATCCCCCAGAACGAGGGGCGCGGCTATGTGCTGCGGCGCATTATCCGACGCGCCATCCTGCGTGGGCAGCGCGTGCTGGGCTTCGAGAAACCCTTCTTCGCCGACCTCGCGCCCGCCGTCATCGACGCGCTGGGCGACCAGTACCCCGAAATCGTGCAACGCCAAGACTACATCCAGACCACCTTGCGCTACGAGGAGGAGCGGTTCCGCCACACGGTACAGACGGGCTTGGCGCGGCTGGAAGAGATGCTCGCCGACCCCGACACGCGCCAGCAGGGGCAACTCTCAGGCGAGCGCGTGTTCATGCTCTATGACACCTACGGCTTCCCGCTGGAGCTGACACGCGAAATCGCCGCCGAGCGCGGCGTCGCCGTTGACTTGCAGGGTTTTGAGCAGGCGTTGGAGGCGCAACGCCGACGCGCCCGCGAGGCGAGCGGCATCTCCGAGAAACTCTTCGTGCAAACGGGCGCGGCGCTGGCGGAACTGGCGCAACAAACCGCCCCCACCCAGTTCATCGGCTATGAACATCTGGAAGGCGAGGCGCAGGTGGTCGGTCTCGTGCGCGAGGGCAACCTCGTCCCCGAAGCGCACGCAGGCGACACCCTCGAAATCGTGTTGAACCGCACCCCATTCTACGCCGAGGCAGGTGGACAGGTGGGCGATACAGGCGTCATCGAGTGGCAGGGCGGGCGCGCCCAAGTGCTGGACACCCAAAAAGCGAACGACTACTACTTCCACCACGCGAAAGTGCTGGAAGGCGCGCTGCGCTTGGGCGAGACGGTGAAGGCGCAGGTGGACGCCGAGCGTCGGCTGGACATCCAGCGCAACCACACGGCGACGCACCTGCTCCACGCCGCGCTGCGCCAAGTGCTGGGAACCCATGTGGCGCAGGCAGGCTCGCTCGTCGCGCCCGACCGACTGCGCTTCGACTTCACGCACCCACGCGCCGTGACCCCTGACGAACTGGAGCGCATCGAATCGCTGGTGAACGAGAAGCTGCTCCAAGAGCTGGAGGTGCGCGTTTACAACGATGTGCCCATCGACGAGGCGCGTCGGCGCGGCGCGATGATGCTGTTCGGCGAAAAGTACGGCGAGCGCGTGCGCATGGTGGAGATTCCGGGCTTCTCGCTCGAACTCTGCGGCGGCACGCACCTGCGCAGCACAGTAGAGGCGGGGCTGTTTAAAATAGTGCATGAAGGCAGTGTGGCGGCGGGCGTGCGACGCATCGAAGCACTCACAGGACGCGCCCTGTATCAGTGGCTGCGCACACGCGAACACGCCGTGCGCGAGGCGGCGGAACGGCTCCAGACGCCCGTGCCTGAACTGCCTCGCGCCGTCGAACGCCTGCAACATCAGCTCGACGCGCTCCAGACCGAGTTGGAGCAGCTCAAACAGCGCGCGGCTACCCAAGCGTTGGAGCAAATTGCCCCCGTAGAGGTGAACGGCGTCCCTGTGGCGGCGCAGGCGCTCACGGGCGTGGACGCCAAGTCGCTCGGCGCGATTGCCGACCGCCTGATTCAAAAAGGCGTGGGCGTGGCGGCGCTCGGAACCGCGCAGGACGGCAAAGCCGTGCTGGTGGTCAAAGTCGCGCCCGATTACATCGCGCGGGGGCTGCACGCAGGCAACCTGATTCGACAGATTGCGCAACAGGTGGGCGGCTCCGGCGGCGGGCGAGCCGACTTCGCCCAAGCAGGGGGCAAACACCCCGAAAAACTCGCCGACGCGCTCGCCCAAACCCCACAACTCGTGGCGGAGCAGATGCGCGGTTAGCCGTTCTCGCGACGCCAACGCGCAATCACAGCGTCCACCTCAGGCTGCTTGCGGAACTGGTTCAGGTAGCGCATCGCCTCCTCAGGGAGCTGGAGCTTGGCAGCCGCGGCGTAGACCTGCCTCAACCCTGCATACAACTCGCCTGCCGCCTGTGCATCGTATACATAGGGGACATCTGGCGTAGGCGCAAGCCGACTCCGTATCAGCAGACGCACAGCATCCATGTCGACGAACTTGCCCGGACATGTCTTGCTGGTGGGCGTGGGGGCTAAACCGCGCCGCACCAACTCGTTCACCTCGCGATGCCCCATCACAATCAAGCCGTCAGGCTCCTTCAGAAACTTCTCGGTCAACTTGTACTTGTGGAGCATCTCGATGGTGTGGCGAATCCCACTTTCGAGTTGCTGGGGTGTGAGCGGGGCGATGTCGCCGTGCCCGGAGAAGCAGATGTGGTAGGTGGTCTTGTTGATGCCTGCGACGCCTGCAGGGATTTTACGCGGGTCGCGCCCCTTTTCGATGCTGCCGTCGAAGCGGATGACCACATTGTAGCCGATTTCGCTCCAGCCGCGCTCGCGATGCCACTGGTCAATCTGCGCGGCGGTCGTGTCAAACGCTTGCCCGTCGCGCCCGTGCGCGGCGGTGTGCCAGACGATTCGTTCGATGGTGCGAGCCATAGCAAGCCTCCAGACTGCTGTTTCACGGCGCGGACGCCGCTGTACCGATACGGACTGGGGGCGAGAGTTGAATCAACCCCTGTGGTATAATACCCCTGATGGCGATGGGCGATTCGTTCGCGTTTTTGCGCGAGGGGTTAGAATCGGAGCCAGTCGGTCTGCAGGCGGACGGTCAGTATCAGCCAGCGACGGCGGAGGAGGCGCGGCGACGGGGCGACGCGGCGCTGCGTCAAGGCGCGTTCGAAGAGGCGTTCCGCTACTACAAACTCGCAATTCGGATGGACGGCGACAACAGTGCGCGCTACATGCAGCTTGGCGACGCCTACGCCTACGCCGACCAGCCCGCCCGCGCGTTAGCCTACTATCAGCGCGCGCGCAAGATGAACCCACGCGACCCCGAACCCTACTTCGCGCTGGGCGAAATCTACCGACGCTACGGACGCTACGACGCCGCGATTGCCCACTTCAAACGCGCTATCGACTACGGCGCGGACAACGCTTTCGTGCAGTTCAAATATGCCGAGGCGCTGGCGATGGGGCAACAGTACGCCAAAGCGGTGGAGGCAGGGCGCGCCGCTGTGAACCACGAACCGAGCAACGGCTTCTACCGATTCTGGCTCGCCGACCTGCTGGAGCAAGTGGGCGAGGTGCAAGAGGCGATGCAGGAGATGGAAATCGCCACGCTGCTCAACCCTGAAGACGACTACTACCACTTCCGCTATGGGCTCCTATGCATCGAGAACGAGCAGTTCCTGCAAGCCCTCAAGTGCTTCCAACGCGCCTTGAACCTGAAGCCGAACAGCGCGCTCTACCTCACGCTGCTGGGCGATGTGTACGGGTTGCTCGACGAACCCCACGCCGCCGACAGAGCCTACCAGCAGGCAGGCGACCTGGACAGCTACGACCGCGCCGAGCTCCAACGCGCCCGACGCCTCGCCGGGCTTAATAAGCCCCACCTACGCCATCACGCGGAAGACTCGTCGCAGCCGCTGGAGTGAGAGCGCCGCTCCTACCCATCCACTCACACATTGAATCGAACATAGATGACCTCGCCGTCGCGCATCACATAGTCTTTGCCCACGAGTTGGACTTTGTTGGCTTTCTGGGCGGCTTTCCAGCCGCCTGCGGCGATGGCGTCGTCCGCGTGGCACACCTCGGCGCGAATGAACCCCCGCGCGAGGTCGGAGTGGATGGTCGCGGCGGCGTCTAAAGCGGTTCCGCCTTTGGGCAGCAGCCACGCGCGCGAGTCGTCGCCAATCGTGTAGAAAGTGAGCAGGTTCAGCTGTTCATACACGGCGCGCACGAGGCGTGGCAGGGCAGGCTCGGCGACGCCCATCATCTGCAGGAACTCGGCTTGCTCCGATTCGGGCAGCTGGCGCAGGTCGCGCTCGAAGGTCGCGCAGAGGCTCATCAGCGTCAGCCCGTGCTGGGCGCACAGCCTATGCAACGCCTGCAGCGGTTCGGACTGCGCCTCGTTGCCCAGCATGCTCTCGCCGATGTTGGCGACCACCACCATCGGCTTGGCAGTGAGGAACCCGAACCCGCGCGTCCGCGCCGCCAAGTCGTGGGGGATTTCTATCGTGCTGAGCGGTTCGCCTGCGCTCAGCGCGCGATGCATACGCTCCAGCAGCGTATGTTCCGCCTGGTCGGCGGCGGTCTCCTTGTGCGACTGGAACAGCTTGGTCAGGCGTTCGAGGCGGTTCTCGATGACCTGCAGGTCGGACAGGGTGAACTCATCGAGCCAGAACTGTAAATCGCGCGCGGGGTCGATCGGCGCGTGGTAGGGCGCGTAGGGGCTATCGAACATGCGCAGCACGCACACCAGCGCGTCGGATTGTCGGGCGAGGCTGAGCGGCTGGCGCACCGTCTCAGGCTTTTCGGGGTTGAAATCGGGCAGGTCGTCGCGCCATTCGAACGCTGCGGGCGTGACTTTCTTTGCGCCCGCTTGACGCGCCAGCGTCTCGAAGCGTGTGTCGGGGATGGGGATACGGGCGACGCCGTCGCGCGCATGCCCGCCCGACAGCGCGTCAAACAGGGTCGTGCGCCCGCTCAGCGGAAATCCGATGAATGCAACTCTCATGGCGTGAACTCGATGTGAACAGTGGGCGCGGGCGACTGCGCAGGCAGATACCAGAACCAGTAGTAGATTATCGCCAACGCCGTCAGCAACGCCAGCAGGCGCAGCCCGAGTGCCCAACTACTTTTTTTGTCCGTCATCGTCTATAATATAGGAGGCGGTTGGCGCAAAACGGCAGGAATCGCCGTCGCCAACGCGAATGGAGTATACCGCATCGAAACTGAGGAGGCGACGATAGCATGCAGAAAGTATGGCGTTACGGTTTGGCGGTTGCAGGCGCAGCCGTGCTGGTGGTGGGCTTGACCGCGCAAGCGCGCCCGCGCCCTGAGGTGTCGCTGCTGGGCGTGCGCGTGTTCACCCCCGTCGCACAGGTTATCCGCATCTTCGGCAACCCGACGATGGTGACCAACACCCAAGTCTCGATTACCGAGCTTGAAGGCTCTGGTCAGCAGCAAGGCGCTCAGGGCGGCTTCGGACGGGGCGGCGAGCAGGGCGGCATGACGGGACCTTCGGGCGCGCCAGGATTTGGCGGTCCGCCGCGCGGCGGCGACTTCGGCGGCGGGCAGGGGCAGACCCGCATCGAAAACGAGATTGTGTATGTCTACCGCGTCAAGGGCGGCTCCACCTACCTGTTCCAGTTCAACAAGGACGGGCGCGTGGTGCAGATTAGCGCGTACGGACGCCGCGCCGATACGCGCGTGCGCACCAGCCGCGGGATTGGGCTGGGCGACCCCTACAGCAAGGTTATCACCGCCTACGGACACCCTGACGAACACGCCTTCGGCGGCGACCTCTATGTCATCCGCTACAACAAGCTGGGCGTCGCATTCCAGATAGAGGCGAAGACGAACCGCGTGACAGGTATCTTCGTCGCGGCGGGCATCCCGACGCTGGGCGCAGGCTTCACAGGCTTGGGCGGCGGTCAGGGCGGTGTCGGCGGTCCCCAAGCGCCTGGCATGGGCGGCGGTCCTGCAATGCCTGGCGCACCGCCTGGCGGACGCGCAGGCGGCAGAGGCGGCGGGGGCAGCGCCGCAGCGCCCGAAATCTAAGGAGGCGAACCCACTTGCGCGACCTGCGCGAGGAAATCCGAGACCGTACCGACCTCGTCGAACTGGTCTCGCGCTATGTGAAGCTGGAGCGGGCAGGGAAGAACTTCAAGGGGCTCTGCCCGTTCCACTCTGAGAAGACGCCCTCGTTCCATGTCAGCCCTGCGCTGAACCGATTCCACTGCTTCGGCTGCGGCGCGTCGGGCGACGCATTCGCGTTCCTGATGCGCATCGAGGGGCTATCGTTCCGCGAGGCGATGCGTCGCTTAGCCGAGCAAGCGGGCGTCGAACTCCGCGCCGAATCGCTGCCCCAAGACGCCCCCGACGAACGCGACCGCCTGCGCAAGCTGGTCTACGCCGCGAACTTCTTCTATCGCCAAGCGCTCAAACGCACCCCAAGCGCGCAGCAGTACCTCGCTCAGCGCGGATTGACCCCCGAAACCATCGAGGCGTTCGAACTCGGCTACGCGCCCGACGGCTGGGACTACCTGCTCAGGTTCCTGCAGAAACATAATTTCGACCTGCAGGCGGCGGAGACTGCAGGACTGCTCAAAGCGCGCGAGGACGGCAGCGGCTACTACGACCGATTCCGCAACCGCATCACTTTCCCGATACACGATGCGTCGGGGCATGTGGTCGCTTTTGGCGCACGCACGATGGGCAACGACGAACCCAAGTACCTCAACAGCCCCGAAACGCCGCTCTTTGAGAAGCGCAACACTCTTTACGGCTGGCACAAGGCGCGGGGCGCGATATTGCAGCGGCGCGCCGCCATCATCGTGGAGGGCTACTTAGACCTCATCATGCTCCACCAGTACGGCTTCACGCACAGCGTCGCCACGCTCGGCACGGCATTTACGGAAGAGCATGCGACGCGCCTGAAACGCCTTGTGGAGCGCGTGTATCTGATGTTCGACTCCGACGCTGCGGGCGTGCGCGCCGCGCTCAAGGCGGGCGAGGCGCTGCTACAGGCGGGTGTGCCGACGCTGGTCGTGCATCTGCCGCAGGGCGAGGACCCCGACAGCCTGCTGCGCACGCAAGGCGCAACGCCCCTGCAACACGCGCTGGAGCAGGCGACCCCAATCGCCCTGTTCGGCATCGAGGCAATCGCACGCGAGTTGGCGGGCGAGCGCAATCCGTCCGAGTTAGACGCCGCGTTGAAAGCCCAAATCGTCGAGCGCGGGCTGGAGTGGGCGTTGAACCTGCCAAGCGAGGTGGATCGACTCGCCTGCCTGGACAAGTTAGCCCCCCTTACGCCCGCGTACCTGACGAGCGCGCAGGCGGCGTTGGAAGCGTTGCAAGCCGAGCTGCGCCGCCGTCAGCGCGCCCACCGAAACCGACCCACGACCCGACCACCCGCGCCCGAAACGCCAACCCCGACCCACGCGCGACTGAGCATCCCCAAAGCCGTCTTTCAAGCGGAGAGCGAGACCCTACGCGCCACACTCTATCCCGACTCCGCCGCCGTCGCGTGGGAACATCTGAACGAAATCGAATGGCAGGTTCCGTTGCACGCGCAGTTAGCCGAGCAACTGCGCGCTCTACCTAAGCCGCCCTGCCACTACGCGCCCAACGAACTGCTGGACGCCATCGATGAAGAGCCACTGCGAGACCTGCTGACCGCGCTCCTGATGCAGGAGAACCCCCCGATGACACCCGAGTGGGCGTCAGGCTGTATTGAACGGCTCAAAGAGTACGCCCTGCGCCGTAAACGACGCCTGCTCGCCTCGCAAATCATAACTGGCGAATCGAACCCCCAAAACGCCGAAAAGTTGCAGGAATATTGGCGCATTCGCGTCGAATCTATAGACTAACAAGGAGGCGCAGCTATGGAGCAGTGGCTATCTTCAGAGGAGTTGCGAGCATTAATTGAGAATGGACGCGAACAGGGGTATATCACTATCGAGGCGCTGCTAACGCAGATGCCCGACTTAACGCTGGATCCCGACGCGATAGAGCAAGTGCTGGACCACATAGAGACGCAGGGGGTGCGCGTGTTGGACGAGTTGGAAGCCGCCGAACGCGAACTGCGTCAGACCACCGAATCCGCCGACCGTTTCATCGACGAGGTCGAGCGAGAGGCGCTGGAGGACGCGGTACAGTGGTGGGCGCAGCAGGCGGCGCGGGCGCCGTTGCTCTCGGCGGAACAGGAACGCGACTTGGCAATCCGCGCTGCTGAAGGCGACGAACGCGCCCGCGAACTGCTGGTGCAGGCGAACCTGCGACTGGTCATCTCCATCGCAAAACACTACACAGGGCGCGGGCTGTCGATGATCGACCTGATTCAAGAGGGGAACTTGGGGCTGATGCGCGCCGTGCAACAGTTCGACCCCAAACGCGGCAGCCGATTCGCCACTTACGCCACTTGGTGGATCCGCCAAGCCATCTCGCGCGCCCTGCAGGAACAAGCTACGATGATCCGTGTGCCCCACCACATGACCAAAGCGCTGCAGCAGGCGCGCCAAGCCGCCGCGCTCCTGCAACAAGAGCTGGGACGCGAGCCGACAGTGCATGAAGTGGCGCACCGCGCGAAACTCACTCCCGAACAGGTGCGCGAACTGATGCACGCCGTCGCCAAACCCATCTCGCTGGAGATGCCCATCAACGACAGCGACGGCTCCGTGCTGGGCGATATTATCGCCGCCGAGACCGAAGCCGAGTGGGAACAGACGGTGGACTGGGAGAGCCTGATGGCGCGACTGAACGAGCGCGAGAAGACCGTGATACGCCTGCGCTACGGCTTAGGCGGTCAATCGCCCCACACCCTCGAAGAGGTCGGCAAACTGTTGGGACTGAGCAAGGAGCGCGTGCGACAGATTGAATCGCGCGCCATCCAAAAGATGCAGGAGGCGGCAGGCGTATAGCATGCCTTCAGGCAAAGTCCACGACTGGGTCACTATCGGCACGGCGTTGGGGGCAATCCCCCTCACGGGGATGTACCTGCCGCCTGAAGTGCGACCGCTGGCATGGCTCGCCATCGCCAGCTACACCTTTTCAGGTATCTGGCTCTCCAGCGACTTAGATGTGAACTCCACCGCGTATCACCGCTGGGGAGCGCTGCGGATTATCTGGTACCCCTACCAGAAACTGGTGCCCCACCGCAGCTGGATTTCGCACGGCTTGGGCGTGGGACCGATTCTGCGCGTGGCGTATCTCATCGGCGTTCTGCTACTTCTTATCTTCGGGCTGAACTGGATACTGGCGCGTATCGGGCTGGCGCTGCAGGTGGACGCGCGGAGCTGGCTGCTGCACGCGACGGATTGGGTGTTCACTTATCAGCGCGAGGTGTGGGCGCTGCTGATTGGATTAGTGGCGGGCGGCGCAGCGCACTCGTTGCTGGACTTCGCGCACACACGACTGAAACGGTGGCTGTGATGGAACTCCAACGCTACACCACGATTCGCGAACTGCCCCCTGAAGAGCGTCCGCGCGAGAAGCTGGCAAACTGGGGCGCATCCAGCCTGCGCGAGTACGAGCTGCTCGCAATCCTGCTGCGCACGGGCACGGCGCAGATGTCCGCCCTCCAACTCGCGCAGCACCTGCTCCAGAAGTTCGGCGGCGTGCGAGGGGTGATGCACGCCAGCGTGCAGGAGCTCGCCAACATCAAGGGGATGGGGCTGGCGAAAGCGACGCAAATCGCCGCGGCGATGGAGCTCGGCAGGCGCGTCGCGCTCAGCCAGTTCCACGAACGCCCCCAAATCCGCTCGCCCGAAGATGTCTATCAACTCATGCACATACAACTGCTCGGCGAGCGACGCGAACACTTCCTCGCCGTGATGCTCGACGCCAAAAACCGCGTGGTGCGCACGGAGACCATCTCCATCGGCACGCTGGATAGTAGTCTGGTGCATCCACGCGAGGTGTACCGCATGGTGATTCGCGAGGGCGCAGCGTGCTGGATTGCCGTGCATAACCACCCCAGCGGCGACCCCACCCCCAGCCCCGAAGATATCGCCATCACCCGACGACTCAAAGAAGCAGGCGAACTGCTCGGCGTGGAACTGCTCGACCACCTCATCATCGGCGACGGAAACTATACCAGTTTGCGCGAGCGAGGCTACCTTTAGACGCGAAAGTGTGCTATAATAGAGGCGCGGGAAAGGAGCCTATGATGAGGAAGATAGCGAGTCTGTTTGGCTGCCTCGGCTTAACGCTTGCGCTCGGTATGGCGCAGCCGCTGGTGATTGACTTCTCTACGGATACGGAAGCGAATAATACTTTAGCAACCGCGCAGGATCTCGGCGTGGTGGGGGTAGACAACGCCAACACGCGCCGCATGAAGGTCGTGCGCGGCTTAATCAACCCTGACGGCGATGTCGACTGGTTCCGCGTGGAGCTGGCGCAGACGGGAACCTACTCGTTCCGCGTGGACTGCACGAGCGACTCGGTGCTGGCACTCTACAACGCGAGTGGGGGGCTGATTGCCGAGAACGACGACGACGAGCTGAGCAACAACAACCGCGGCAACCGCGACACCTCGTTCACGAATGCCGATTCGGGGATTACAATCTCGTTGAATGCGGGCGTGTATTACCTGCAGGTGCGCTCAATTGCCGCGTCAGGCGTGCTGGCGCGTTTCCGATACACCCTGCGCGTGTTCGACGGCAGCACAGCGCGCGACTTTGACCCCTACGAGGTGGACGGAACGAACGAAACCTTCGCCACCGCAACGGAAGTGGGCAATCTCGCCGACGACTTCACGCTAATCCCCAACGCCTTC